>JBFWJM010000155.1:0-7679 GCA_050253205.1 Desulfovibrionaceae bacterium | reverse complement strand
CCGCGTCGGGCGTGGGGTCCGGCGTGCCGATGACCACCCGCGCTAGGCCCGCCTCCAGCACGGCGTCCGTGCAGGGCGGGGAGCGGCCGTGGTGGCGGCAGGGCTCCAGGGTCACGTCGAGCGTGGCCCCGCGCGGGTCGATGCCCTTGGCCCGGGCGTCGGCCAGGCACGCTCTCTCTGCGTGGGGCTTGCCGCAGGCCGTGTGCCAGCCCTCGGCCACGATGCTTCCACCACGGACGAGCACGGACCCCTCGCAGGGGTTCGGGGCCGTTGGCCCCCGGCCCTGCCGGGCCAGGTCCACGGCTCGGGCCATGAACCGTTCGTGCTCCGCCAGGGCGAGGTCAGCCACGGAAATCCCCCTCCAGCAGGCCGTAGTGCAGGCCCGCCTCGGTGAGGAACTGCTCGGTGAGCTCGTCGGGGTAGGCCTCGGCGTACCAGATGGCGCTGACCTGGCAGTTGATGAGCAGCTTGGCGCAGATGAGGCAGGGCTGCGTGGTGCAGAATATCTCCGCGCCCTTGAGGGAGACGCCGTGCACCGCGCACTGGGTGAGGATGTTCTGCTCGGCGTGGAGCGCGCGGCAGAGTTCGTGGCGCTCGCCCGAGGGCACGCCGAGCTGCTGGCGCAGGCAGCCCACCTCCTCGCAGTGTTTGAGGCCCGAGGGCGCGCCGTTGTAGCCCGTGGCGAGGATGCGCTTGTCGCGCACGGCCACGGCCCCGACCTTGCGCCTGAGGCAGGTGGAGCGCTCGGCCACGAGGTGGGCTATCTTCATGAAGTATTCGGGCCAGGGCATGCGGGACATGGGTTCCTCCTATAACACGTTCGGGGCCTTTGTCATAGTGCCCGGCGGGGCCGAAGGCAAGGCGCGAGCCCGGCGGGGCCTCGGCCGGCAGGGCACGAAAAAAGGGAGCCCGGAGGCTCCCTTGGGTGTTTCGGGCGAAGGGATGCCCGGTCCTACCAGGCGAAGAGCGGGAACTCGCGGGCGAATTCCTCGACCTCCTCGCCGAGCTCGGCCAGGATCTTGTCGTCGTTCCTGTTCTCCAGGGCCGTGGTGATGGCCTCGGCGATGACCACCATGTCCTCCTCGATCATGCCGCGCGTGGTCATGGCCGGGGTGCCCAGGCGGATGCCCGAGGTCACGAACGGGGACTGGGTGTCGTAGGGGATCATGTTCTTGTTGGTGGTGATGTTCGCCTTTTCCAAGGCGATCTGCGCATCCTTGCCCGTGATGCCCTTGACGCTCAGGTCGAGCATCATGAGGTGGTTGTCCGTACCGCCGGAGACGAGCCGGAAGCCGGACTCCACCAGGGCGGAGGCCAGGGTCTTGGCGTTCTTGACCACCTGGGCCTGGTATTCCTGGAACCCGGGCTGGAGCGCCTCGCCGAAGGCCACGGCCTTGGAGGCGATGATGTGCATGAGCGGCCCGCCCTGGATGCCGGGGAAGATGTTGGAATTGAGCTTCTTGCCCTCCTCTTCCGAGGAGAGGATGAGCCCGCCGCGCGGCCCGCGCAGGGTCTTGTGCGTGGTGGAGGTGGTGTAGTGCGCGTAGGGGATGCACGAGGGGTGCTCCCCGGCGGCGATGAGCCCGGCGATGTGGGCCATGTCCACCATGAGCTTGGCGCCCACCTCGTCGGCTATGGCGCGGAAGCGGGCGAAGTCGATGATGCGGGGGTATGCCGAGGCCCCGGCCACGATGAGCTTGGGCTTGTGCTCCTTGGCCAGCCGCTCCACCTCGTCGTAGTCGATGGTCTCGGTTTCCTTGTTCACCCCGTAGAAGACCACGTTGTACAGCCTGCCGGAGAAGTTCACCGGGGAGCCGTGGGTCAGGTGGCCGCCGTGGTCGAGGTTCATGCCCAGGATGGTATCCCCGGGCTGGATGCAGGCGAAGTACACGCCCATGTTGGCCTGGGAGCCGGAGTGGGGCTGCACGTTGGCGTATTCGCAGCCGAACAGCGCCTGCACGCGCTCGCGGGCCAGGTCCTCGGCCTCGTCCACGTAGTCGCAGCCGCCGTAGTACCGCTTGCCGGGGTAGCCCTCGGCGTATTTGTGGGTCATGACGCAGGCCATGGCCTGGCGCACGGCCGTGGAGGTGAAGTTCTCGGAGGCGATGAGCTCGATGTTGCCCACCTGGCGCTCCACCTCGCGGACGATGGTGGCCGCCAGTTCCGGGTCTTGAATGAGCAGTTCTTCCATGCTGAACCTCGTTGGGTTGTGGCCGGTGGCCCGGCGCGTGTCGGTTATTCGGTGAACCGCTTGAAGAGCAGCGAGCCGTTGGTCCCGCCGAAGCCGAAGGAGTTGGAGAGCACATACTCGGCCTGGTGCGCCTCGGACCCCCGGTCCATGTAGTTGAGGTCGCACTCGGGGTCGGGGTTCTCGTGGTTGATGGTGCCGGGGACCATGCCCGTGGCCAGGGTCATGGTGCTGAACACGGCCTCCACGCCGCCGGCCGCGCCGAGCAGGTGGCCGATCTGCGACTTGTTGGCGCTGATGCGCAGCTGCTTCGCGTGCTCGCCGAAGACGGTCTTGAGCGCGCGGGTTTCGCCCTGGTCGTTGAGCTTGGTGGAGGTGGCGTGCGCGTTGACGCAGTCCACGGCATCGGGGGCGACCCCGGCCTCGCGCACGGCCGCGGCCATGGCCAGGGCCATGCCGGAGCCGTCCTCGGGCGGGGCGGTCATGTGGTAGGCGTCGCCGGAAGCGCCGAAGCCCACGACCTCGGCCAGGATTTCCGCGCCGCGCGCCCGAGCGTGGTCGAGGGATTCGAGCAGCAGCAGGCCGCAGCCCTCGCCCATGATGAAGCCGTCGCGGTCCAGGTCGAAGGGCCGGGAGGCGCGCTCGGGCTCGTCGTTGCGGGTGGAGAGCGCCTTCATGGCGTTGAAGCCCGCGATGGCCAGCCGGGTGATGGTGGATTCGGCCCCGCCGCAGTACATGGCGTCCGCCCTGCCGAGGAGGATGTCCGTGTACGCGGTGCCCACGGCGTGGGTGCCGGAGGTGCAGGCCGTGGTGGTGCAGATGTTCGGGCCCATGGCCCCGGTGACGATGGAGACCTGCCCGGCCGCCATGTTGGCGATGATGGTGGGGATGAAGAAGGGGGAGATGCGGCCCGGGCCCTTGTCGAGCAGCTTGGCGTGGAAGTCCTCGATGCCCTGGAGGGCCCCGAGGCCGACGCCGATCATGGTGCCCACACGGGGCTTCTCGTTTTCGGGCACGGTCCAGCCCGTCTTCTCCTGGATCATCAGCGCGCAGGCCACGGCATACTGGCAGAAGAGCTCCATGCGCTTGGCCTGCTTGTGGGGGATGTAGGCCAGGGGGTCGAAGCCCTTGACCTCACCGGCGATCTTCGTATCGAGGTCGCTGGTTTCCACTCGGGTCACCCCGGCGATGCCGGACTTCCCGGCCAGCAGGTTTTCCCAGCTGGTCTTGAGGTCGTTGCCCAGCGGCGTGATGGCCTCTGCGGCGGTGACCACTACCCTGTTCATAGCCGTCCTCGCTGTTGTGTTGCGGTGGGCGGAAAAAGAACACCGAGCGTCTTACACAGGTGCATAAGACGCTCGCGTGCGGCACTCACGAAGCCGAAAGGCGGCTAGGAGGCGTTCTTGTCGACGTAGGCGATGGCATCCTTGACCTTGACGATCTTCTGGGCCTCTTCGTCGTCGATCTCGATGTCGAATTCCTCTTCCATGGCCATGATGAGCTCGGTCAGGTCGAGGGAGTCGGCGCCCAGGTCTTCCACGAAGGAGGCGTCTTCCACGACCTCTTCGGCGCTCACGCCCAGCTGGTCCACGATGATCTCTTTCACTTTCGCTGCATTCGACATGGTGTTTCCTCCAAATGACTATTCGATTCGTTAGCAGGGATTGCTTACATATACATGCCGCCGTTCACGGCCAGGACCTGGCCGGTGACGTAGGCGGAGTTCTCGCTGGCAAGGAAGCTGACCGCGGCCGCGATGTCTTCGGGCTGGCCGAGCCGCTTCAGGGGAATCTGCTCCATCATGGCCTCGGCCACCTTCTCGGGCAGGTCGCGGGTCATGTCCGACTCGATGAATCCGGGGGTCACGGCGTTGACCCGCAGGCCGCGCCCGGCCATCTCCCTGGCGGCGGACTTGGTCAGGCCGATGAGCCCGGCCTTGGCGGCCACGTAGTTGGCCTGGCCCGCGTTGCCCATCTGCCCGACGATGGAGGAGATGTTGATGATGGAGCCCTGGCGCTGCTTGCTCATGAGCTTGGCGGACTCCTGGAGCACGGCGAAGGCCCCGGTGAGGTTCACGGAGATGACCTTGTCCCAGTCCTCGGGCTTCATGCGGATGAGCAGGCCGTCACGGGTGATGCCCGCGTTGTTGACCACCGCCGCCAGGGTCACCTTGCCCTTGAGCTCGTCCTTGAAGAACGCGGCCACGGCGTCGCGGTCGGAGGAATCGAGCAGAAACGCCCTGGCGCTGCCGCCCTCGGCCTCGATTTCGGCCACCACCTCGGCGGCGAGCTCGGGCTTGCTGACGTAGGTGAGGTAGACGGTGAAGCCGTCCTTGGCCAGACGCTTGGCGCAGGCGCGGCCTATGCCGCGGGAGCCGCCGGTGACCAGGGCGACGTTGGGCGTATCGCTCATGCTGTTTCCTCGTGTTGCCGGGACATGCGGAATGGGCCTGGAATATACTAAACCGAGGGGAACTGCAAACCGGATTGCAAGGGCCTAGAATTCCAGGAGCCCGGCCCCCCAGGTGAATCCGCCGCCAAAGGCTGTGATGAGCAAACGCTCACCGGGCTTCACGAAACGTTCGCGCCAGGCCTCGGTCAGGGCGATGGGCACGGAGGCGGCGGAGGTGTTGCCGTAGCGGTCCACGTTCACGTAGACGCGCTCGGCGGGCAGCTCCAGTTTCTTGCCCACGGCGTCGATGATGCGGAAGTTGGCCTGGTGGGGCAGGAGCACGTCCACGTCGGCCACGCCGAGCCCGGCGCGCTCCAGCACCTGGTGCGAGACCTCGCACATGTGCCGCACCGCGTGCTTGAACACCTCGCGGCCCTTGAACTCCACGAAAAAGTCGTCGCGGATGGTCTCGCCGTGGCGGTACACCGCGCCCGAGCCGCCCCCGCGCACGGTGAGCAGGTCGCCCAGGCCGCCGTCGGAGCCGAGGAGGATGTCGCGCACCCGGGCCACGACGTGATCGCCGTCGTCCGCCGTGACGACGGCCGCGCCGCAGCCGTCGCCGAAGAGCACGCAGGTGGTGCGGTCGTTCCAGTTCACGCGGGAGGTCACGATGTCGCCCGAGCAGAGCAGCACCTTGGCCTGCGGGTGCAGGGCGATGATGGCCCGGGCGGTTTCCAGGGCGTAGAGGAAGCCGGTGCAGGCGGCGGAAAGGTCCATGGCCATCAGCCCCTTGAGCCCGAGCTTGTGCTGGACCAGGGCGGCGCAGGAGGGGATGAGCGCGTCCGCCGAGAAGGTGGCCACGAGGATGTGGGTCAGCTCCCCGGGGGCCATGCCCGCCTCGTCGAGCGCCTGGCGCGCGGCGTCCACCGCGAAGGTGGAGAGCGGCTCGTCGTTCTCCACGATGTGCCGCTTCTTGATGCCCGTGCGGGAGGTGATCCATTCGTCGCTGGTATCCACCAGCCGTTCGAGGTCCGCGTTGGTCAGCACGCGCTCGGGCACGCTGAAGCCGAGGCCTTTTATGGCAATGTCGTGCATGGCGTATCGGGGCTGTGCGGCTAGGCCCGCCCGGCCTTGCGGCCGAAGCGGGAGAGCTGCGGGTTGGCTTCGAGCTCGGCCACGAGGTGGTCGTTGGAGCGCGTGCTCACGTACGTGGCGCACATGCGTATGGCCGAGGTGATGGCCTTCACCGTGGACGCGCCGTGGCAGACCATGACCGCGCCCTTGAGCCCGAGCAGCGGCGCGCCGCCGTACTCGGCGTAGTCAAGCGTCCTGGCGAAGCGGGTGAGGGTGGGCAGGAGCATGAGCGTGCCCATCTTGGAGAGGATGTCGCGCTTGAGCTCGCCCTTGAGGATGGAGCCGAAGCTTTTGGCCACGCCTTCGGCGACCTTGAGGGCCACGTTGCCCACAAAGCCGTCGCAGACCACCACGCCCATCTCGCCGGTGAAGATGTCGCGGCCCTCGGCGTTGCCCACGAAGTGGAGCGACGAGCTCTTGATCAGGTCGTAGGCCTCGCGGGTCACGGAATTGCCCTTGCCCTCCTCCTCGCCGATGGAGAGCAGGGCCACGCGGGGCTGCTCAATGCGCAGCACGTGGCGCGCGAGCACGTCGCCCATGAGCGCGTACTGCGCGAGGTGGAAGGGCTTGGAATCGACGTTGGCACCCACGTCGATGAGGACCATGGGGTCCTTCTCCGTGGGGATGATGCCCGCCAGGGCGGGGCGCTCCACGCCCTTGATGCGCCCGAGCACGAACATGCCGCAGGCCACCGTGGCGCCGGAGTTCCCGGCGGAGACCACGCCGTCGCACTCCCCGTCCTTGACCAGCCCGCAGGCCACCTGGACGGAGGAGTCCTTCTTGGCGCGCAACGACTCCGCCGGCTTCTCGTCCATGCCCACCACCTGGGAGGCATGCACGATCCGGATGTTGCCGTGCTCGGTGCCGCCGGCCTTGGCGAGTTCCTCGCCGATGGCCGCCTCGTCGCCCACCAGGGTGATGTCGATGCCCCGTTCCGCCATGGTCACGGCGGCGGGGACGTTGATGCGCGGGCCGAAATCGCCGCCCATGGCGTCGACGGCGATTCGCGGGCTCTTAGGCATCGCTTTCGCCGATCACCTGACGACCCTTGTACGTGCCGCAGGAAGCGCACACGCGGTGCGGCAGGTTGGGCTCGCCGCACTCGCAGAACACGACGTTCGGAGTGGCGACTTTGTCATGGGAGCGGCGCATGTTGCGACGGGAACGGGAAGTCTTTTTCTTGGGGACGGCCATTATGTACTCCTTAAGGTAAAATATCTCGTTCAGGGGCGATTACTTTAACTTCAGATCGCGGAAAACCGCAAGCCGTGGATCGCGCGTTTCCTGCTTGCAGGAACACTCCGCCTCGTTCAGGTTCACGCCGCAGTCGGGGCACACGCCCAGGCAGGTTTCGGCGCAGACAGGCTTGAGCGGCAGCGCAAGGACGAACTGTTCCCACAGTACGGCCCCGATGTCCAGCGTGAGCACGCCCCTGTCGCTGGCGATGCGCGGCTCCTCGCCCGCCTCGGCGGCGTCCACGGCCTCGTACTCGTGGAAGCGGACAAGCACGTCGTACTCGTAGCGCTCGGCGCAGCGGTCGCACGCCAGGAGCACCGAGCCCTCGATCTCGCCGTCGATGAGCGCGCTGTCCTCCTGCCGGGAAACGTGCACCCGCGCGTTGATGGGCCGCCCGGGCCGGGCGTTCACGCCGAGCGCGGCCATGCGCCCGGTCCAGAACTCCTGGTCCTCGTAGCGGTACTCCAGCCCCTCGTCGGGCAGTTCGTCCAGGCGGATGATCCAGTCTCGCATGTTCCCTCGCAGAGGCCGCAACCTATAAATGAACTTTTCGCCATGTCAAGAAAAAAGCGCTTGCCTTTTCGCGCGCCAGCGGATAAGTAACCTCTCCTCGCGCCTACGAGCAAGCCCCGTCGGGGGCGCCCGGGCGTCGATCAGGAAACATTTCCGCCAAGACAGGAGGTTCCCATGTCCCAGGTTTGCGATATATGCGGCAAAGGCCCCGCCACGG
>JBFWJM010000154.1:0-7716 GCA_050253205.1 Desulfovibrionaceae bacterium | reverse complement strand
TGTCGGTCTGCTCCACCCAGGGGCGGGACTTGAGGCGTTCCGTGCGGCGGCCGAGCTCGTCGTAGAGGGCCTTGGAGTCGCGCAGCAGGAAGTCCCAGTCCACGCGGGGCCGGGCCACGTCCTCGTGGGTCACGGATTCCACGATCTGGTCCGGCTCCAGGACCATCTCCTCCAGGTAGTCGGGGATGTAGGCCTCCAGGCCGAACTTCTTGTGCAGCAGGTCCTTGAGGGCTTCCTGGGCCTTGGGCTCGCCGTGGACCAGGAAGATCTTCATGCTGGTGCGCTGGAACGTGCTCACCCAGGCGAGAATCTCGCTCTGCCCGGCGTGGCCGGAAAAGCCGCCGATGGTGAATATCTTGGCGGCCACGGCCACTTCCTCGCCGAAGATGCGGACCTTGCCCGCGCCGCCCACGAGCCTGCGGCCCAAGGTGCCCGCCCCCTGGAAGCCCACGAAGACCACGGCCGCGCCCTGGCGCCAGAGGTTGTGGCGCAGGTGGTGCTTGATGCGCCCTGCCGTGCACATGCCCGAGGCGGAGATGACCACGGCCGGGCCGCTCATCTCGTTGATGGCCTGGGACTCCCTGGTGGAGAGGGTGTAGCGCAGGTTGGGCAGGTCGTAGGGGCTCCGGCCCTCCTCGATGAGCTTTCGCGTGGCGGGGTCGGCGTAGTCCGGGTGCTTCTTGAAGATTTCCGTGGCGCGGATGGCCATGGGCGAGTCGAGGTACACGGGCATGTCCGCCGGGAGCTGGCCGCGATCCGCCAGTTGGCGCAGGGTGTAGAGGATCTGCTGGGAGCGCTCCACGGCAAAGGCCGGGATGATGACCTTCTCCCCGCGCGAATGGGCGTACTCGATGGCCTGGGCCAGTTCGTCCAGGGAGTTGGCCTGGTCCTTGTGGTCGCGGTTGCCGTAGGTGGACTCCAGGAAGAGGTAGTCCGGGGTTCTGGCCTCGGCGGGGTCGTTGGTGATGAGCTGGCCGGGGCGGCCGAGGTCGCCCGAGAAGAGCAGCGAGATGGTCCTGCCCTCCTCCTCGTATTCAATGCGGATGAAGGCGGAGCCAAGGATGTGCCCGGCGTCGCGGTAGGTCACGCGCACCCCCGGCACGGGCTCGAAGGTCTCTTCGTAGCGCACGGTCTCGATGAGCGGGATGGTGGCCTCGGCGTCGGCCGTGGTGTACAGCGGGGGGACCATCTTCCCGGCGCTGCGCTTGGTCTTGCGGTTGGCGTATTCGGCCTCCATCTCCTGGATGTGGGCCGAATCGAGCAGCATGATCTCCATGAGGTCGCGGGTGGGGGCCGAGGCGTATATCTCGCCCTTGAAGCCCTTCTGCACCAGGCGGGGGAGGTTTCCGGTGTGGTCGATGTGCGCGTGGGTCACGAGCACGAAGGCGATCTCCCTCGGGTCGTAGGACGGGGTGCGCAGGTTGCGCTTCTCCATCTCGCTGTTGCCCTGGAACAGGCCGCAATCCACCATGAACTTGATGCCGCAGCATTCGAGCAGGTAGCAGGAGCCGGTGACGGAACCGGCCGCACCGAGGAACGTGACCTTCATGAACCCTCCGCTGGCGACCGACGGGAACAGGGAGGCGGGAGGGAGCGGTCGCCTCTGGGCCCCGGGCCCGGGTTCCCCTCCCGCTCGGCGGACGGGGCCGCCGCTACATGAAATCCGGGTCGATGGCCGCCTTGCCGCCCGCGAGCATGATCTTGAAGAAGCGCACGGTGCGCTCATCCACGGGCACGATGGGGAAGGACTTGCGGCAGGCGTCGCACTGGGCCATGGCGGGCCGGGTGGGCGCGATGAGCGGGACCTCGCGCTCGCAGAACGGGCACGGGTAGAGGTAGATGACCTCCATGCTCGCGGGCTTCACCGGGGTTACGGGCTTCTTGCGTTCAGGCACGGGGGACCTCCTGGGCGGGGCGGATGAGCACCTCGCCCGTCATGCCCGCCGACGGCGCCGCGCCCCAGAGGGCGAGCAGCGTGGGGGCGATGTCGCCGAGCTTGCCGTCGGCCAGGGCCGTCCGCCCGCGCTCCTTCTCGATGAGCACCAGCCGGACGTCGTTGGTGGAATGGGCCGTCTGCGGGCCGCCCCTGGCGTCGAGCATCTCCTCGGCGTTGCCGTGGTCCGCGGTGAGCAGCACCCTGCCCCCGCGCTCCAGCATGGCCTCCACCAGGAGCCCCACGCAGTGGTCCACGGTGCGCGCCGCCTCCATGGCGGCGGGGATGACCCCGGTGTGGCCCACCATGTCGAGATTGGCCAGGTTGCAGACCACGAGGTCGTACTCGCCCAGGCGCTCCAGCAGCTTTTGCGCAACCTCGGGCGCGCTCATGGCGGGCTTGAGGTCGTAGGTGGGCACCTCGCGGGGGGAGGGCACGAGCACGCGGTCCTCCCCCGGGAAGGGCTCCTCCCGGCCGCAGTTGAGGAAATAGGTCACGTGGGCGTACTTCTCGGTCTCGGCGATGCGCAGCTGCCGCAGCCCCATGCCGGAGACCACCTCGCCCAGGGTGCCCGTGGGCCGATCCGGCTCGAACGCCGCGGGGAACGGGAAGCCGGACTCGTAGCGCGTCATGCTCGCCAGGGCCGCGAGCTTGGGCGTCTTCAGGCGGTCGAACTCGCTGAAATCGCCCTCGAAGAACACGCGGCAGAGCTGGCGGGCGCGGTCCGCCCGGAAATTGAAGAAGAACACCGCGTCGCCGTCGGCGATGGCGCTCTCGCCGCCGGGTCCGCGCACCACCAGGGGTTCCACGAATTCATCCGTGGTTCCGGCTTCGTAGGCCTTGCGCACGGCGGCCACGGGGTCCGCCGTGGGCTCGCCCTCGCCCAGGACCATGGCGCGCCAGGCGCGCTCCACGCGTTCGAAGTGGTTGTCGCGGTCCATGGCCCAGTAGCGCCCGGTGACGGTGCCGACGCGCCCCCAGCCGATCTCGCGCATGAAGCCGAGCAGCTTTTCCAGGTAGCCCGCGCCCGAGGTGGGGGCGGTGTCGCGGCCATCCAGGAAGCAGTGGACCACGGCCTCCACCCCGGCGGCCTTGGCCAGCGCGAGGAGGGCGTGGAGGTGGTTCTGGTGGGAGTGGACTCCGCCGTCGGAGAGCAGGCCCAGCAGGTGGAGCCGCCCGCCGGAGAGCGCGGCAGCGCCGAGCATGTCGCCGAGGACGCGGTTCGCGGCCAGTTCGTCGCGCTCCAGGGCGAGGTCGATGCGGGTCATGTCCTGGTAGACCACCCTACCCGCGCCGATGTTCATGTGGCCCACCTCGGAGTTGCCCATGAAGCCCTCGGGCAGGCCCACGGCACGGCCCGAGCACTGGAGGCGGCAGGAGGGATGTTCCTTGAGCAGGGCGTCGAGATTCGGGGTTTCGGCCAGGGAGACGGCGTTGCCCGGGCCTGAAGGAGCGATGCCCCAGCCGTCGAGGATCAGCAGCAGGGTCGGCGCCAGGCCGCCGGGACGCTGCGCGGGGCTCACTCCCCGCCCTCCCCTTCGGCTTGTTCGGTGTCGGCTTCGGCGGCATTTCCGGCCATGCTTCCGGCCGCACGGGGAATGGCCGCGCAGAGCTCCAGCACCTCGCCCTCGCGCCAGAGGCCCTCGATGTTGTACAGGCTGCGGAGCTCTTCCTGAAAGATGTGCACGACCACGTCGTTGAGGTCCATGAGCAGCCAGTCCGCCGAGCGGTAGCCCTCCATGCCCAGGTACTCCATGCCCGCCTCCCCGGCGGATTCGAGGAGCGCGTCGGCCAGGGCCTGGGCGTGGCGCGCGCCGCGCGCGGTGGCCACCACGATGTACTCCGTGATGGGGCACACGGAGGCCACGTTCATGGCCACGATTCCGGTGGCCTGCTTGTCGTCGAGCCAGGAGGCCAGGGTGCGGGCCTTGTCTTCGCTTTTCCACTGCCGCTTGGGGGTCGTCTCGCTCACGCTTGTTCTTCCTCTCCGTTCCCCAGCCGGGCCAGGATCACGTCGTCCAGGGCGCGCTTGGGAACATGGTGCACGGATTCGGCGTCTCGCCAATACTTGATGTCGGCATCCCGGGCAAGGGGCTCCAGGGCGACCTCCTCCGCCGGACGGCCCAGGGCCACCACGTAGAGCACGCGGGCCGCGCCCGGCAGCTCCAGGTGCTCGGCCAGGCGCTCGCGGTTCACGGAGCCGAACACGCAGGCCGCCAGGCCCAGGGAGCGCGCCCCGAGCATGACCGTTTGCAGGGCGATGCCCGCGTCCACCTGGAGGGTGTCGCGCTCCTGCTCGGCGCAGAGCACGAGGTACGCGGCCGGGCGCTCGCCCACCTCGGGGCCGGCCCAGCGCGGCAGGTACGCGGCCCAGCCCAGGGTGCCGAAAACCCGCGCGCAGTCCGCGTGGGCGTTCACCAGCACCCAGCGCAGGGGCTGGAGATTGCCCGCCGAGGCCGAGAGCCGCGCCATGTCCACGAGCGCTTCGAGCGCGGCCATGGGCACGTGCTCCCGCTCGCGGAAGCGGCGCACGCTCCTCGTTGCGGCCACAAGTTCCTTGAAGTCCATCATGCCTCCGGTGGCGAATGTCATACGGGATTTGCCGGGCCAGGGCAACGAGCGCACCAAAGCCCGGGGCCGGGAATCGCTTCCCGGCCCCGGCGCGTCGGAACTCTCTTCAGCAGGGGGATCAGCAGCTGCAACTGCCGCAGCAGCTGCCGCAGCCGCCGCTGCCCTCGGGCATTTCGGGCATCTCCAGGTCCGCCTGGACCGTGAAGCCCATGGGCCCGGCGTCCACCACGAAGGGCTTGCCCTCGTCGTAGAGCTTCTTGTCCACCACGAGCTTGAACCCGCCGACCTCGGCCACCTCGTCGGTGTCCTTGGCGGAGTCGAGCGCAAGGGCCAGCTGCGGGCCGCCGCAGCCCATGGCCAGGTAAATGCGGATGGGCTCCACTTCCTTGCCGTCGAAGTATTCGCCCAGTTTTTCCTTTGCCGCGTCGGTCAGATCGATCATTGGGGTGCTCCCATGTTGGATTGCTTTCGGCCCCATAGTTAGGAACCTTTCCCGGCAAGTCAATGGTCATGATGCCGGAAAGCCCGATTTTCAGTGCGCAAGGAGGCGCGCCGAGGTCGTCAGGGTCACGGCCCGGCGGGTTCCCGGCCCGGTCAGCAGCGCCCAGACGGCGGCCTGCTCGGTGTAGAGGTCTTCCGCAGAGAGGCAGTCCACCGGGACGATCACCTTCAGGCCGCGCTGTGCCGCGCCCGTGGCCGTGTGCAGCACCGCGCCGTGGGCGGCGGTGCCCGTCACGATCACCGTGCGCACGCCGCGCGCCGTCATGATACGCTCCAGGTCCGTGCCGAGGAACTTGTCCACGCTCGCCTTGACCGAGGGCTCGCCCTCCAGCGGGACCACGGGCGGGAGGTAGGGGGTGGCCCGGCTGGTCCGGCTGTGGACCACCGCCATCCCGGCGGCCCGGGCGCGCTCCAGCAGCGCGGCGATGGGGGCCACGGTGTCGAGGCAGCGGGGCCTGCGCTCGGCGTTGCAGGTGAGCTCTTCCATGTCGAGCACCAGGAGCGCGGTCTCGGCGGGGTTGAAGGGCGCGTCCGCCAGCTCGGGAGCGGCGGGCGGGGCCACCTCGGCCCAGAGTTCCACCACGTCGGCGGCATCTGCCTGGGCGGCCGGGAACGCCACCGCGGCCAGCAGCATACAAAGGATCGCTACTCGGGACATGGGCCTGCGGGGCATGGGGACGGACCTGGCCATGGGGGCCTCCTTGCTGTTGGGCGCGGTTGGGTCGGGTGGGTTCGAGCATGCCACGACAGGCCCGGCGCGGGCAATGGAAATCCACCCTGAGAAGCTGGCCAAACCCGCCCGGAGGCTTGACGCAGGCGGCATTCTGGGGCATCGTGACCAAATGCCGCCGCACCGCCACCTTGCCGCCCCGACTGCGGGGAAAAGCTGGTTCCTTCCCGCCTGCAAGCAGCTCGCGGGTTAGGACGGCGCCTGCATCGCCTTACCGCCGCGAGCCCCGCTCGCGGTTTTTTTTCGTAATGACCCGAAGAAGGAGCAACAGATGCTTTTCGATCCCATCAACGAGTCCCTGCCCCGCGAGGAGCTGGAGGCGCTCCAGCTCAAACGGCTCAAATCCGTGTGCGAGCGAGTGTACAACAACGTCCCGGCGTACAAGAAAAAGTTCGACGACAAGGGCGTCAAGCCCGAGGACATCCGCTCCCTGGAGGACGTGAAGCACCTGCCCTTCACCGAAAAGCAGGACCTGCGCAACAACTACCCCTTCGGCCTGTTCGCGGTGAGCATGGACAACATCGTGCGCGTGCACTCCTCCTCCGGCACCACGGGCAAGGCCACGGTGGTGGGCTACACCAAGCGCGACATCCAGACCTGGGCCTCGCTGGTGGCGCGGTGCATGTACGCCTGCGGGCTCGGCCCCGGCGACATCCTGCACAACGCCTACGGCTACGGCCTGTTCACCGGCGGGCTCGGCGCGCACTACGGCGCGGAGGCCGCAGGCGTGACGGTGATCCCCGTCTCCGGCGGGGCCACCCGCCGCCAGGTCATGCTGCTGAAGGACTTCTGCGCCACGGGCATCTGCTGCACGCCGTCCTACGCGCTGCTGCTCGGCGAAACCGCCGCCCAGCTCGGCATCGACTTCCGCAAGCTGCCGCTCAAGGCGGGCATCTTCGGCGCGGAGCCATGGACGGAATCCATGCGCAGGGACATCGAGGACCGCCTGGGCCTCAAGGCGCTGGACATCTACGGCCTCTCCGAGGTCATGGGCCCCGGCGTGGGCATCGAGTGCGTGGAGGCCCAGAACGGCCTGCACATGCAGGAGGACCACTTCCTGCTGGAGATCATCGACCCCAGCTCCGGCGAGGTGCTGCCCAGGGGCGAGCACGGCGAGCTGGTCATCACCACCCTCACCAAGGAGGGCATCCCGCTCATCCGCTACCGCACCCGCGACCTCACCCGCCTGGACTACACTCCCTGCCGCTGCGGCCGGACCACGGCCCGCATGCTGCGCGTGCAGGGCAGAAGCGACGACATGCTCATCATCCGCGGGGTCAACGTATTCCCGCAGCAGATCGAGTCCATCCTGCTGGAAACCGACGGGCTCGCCCCGCACTACCAGCTCATCGTCACCCGCGAGGGCGCCATGGACACCCTGGAGGTCCAGGTGGAGGTGGACGAGGCCGTCTTCTCCGACGAAATCAAAAGCTTGCAGAAACTGGAAAAGAAAGTGCAGGGTTCCATCAAGGAATTCCTCGGCGTCACGGCCAAGATCAAGCTCGTGGAGCCGCGCGGCATCGAGCGCTCCCAGGGCAAGGCCAAGCGCATCATCGACCTGCGCAACAAGGAATAACCCCTCCCGACCCCAACTCGAACCAGCGAGGACAATAGCATGATGAAGGTAGACCAGCTCTCCATCTTTCTGGAAAACCGCGCGGGCCGGCTGGCGGAGGTCACCCGCCTGCTCTCCGAGGCCAAGGTGAACATCCGCGCCCTCTCCCTGGCGGACACCTCCGACTTCGGCATCCTGCGGCTCATCGTCTCCG
Organism: Desulfovibrionaceae bacterium; assembly: GCA_050253205.1. GTDB lineage: Bacteria > Desulfobacterota > Desulfovibrionia > Desulfovibrionales > Desulfovibrionaceae > JAHJKV01. The sequence goes on along the minus strand of JBFWJM010000154.1, from coordinate 212 downwards.
ACTTCGAGGCCGCCAAGGCCAAGCTCAAGGAGAACAACTTCACTGTGGGCCGCACCTCCGTGGTGGCCGTGGAGGTGGACGACCAGCCCGGCGGGCTCAACAACCTGCTCCACCTCCTCCAGGAGGAGAACATCAACGTGGAGTACATGTACGCCTTTGTGCAGCAGTCCGGCCAGAACGCGGTGATCATCTTCCGCTTCGACCGCACGGAC
>JBFWJM010000153.1:0-7757 GCA_050253205.1 Desulfovibrionaceae bacterium | reverse complement strand
GGGGCCGCGCCGGAAGGCCTCCCGGCGCAGGACGTGCGCGCCGCGCTCGCCGCCAGCCTCGCGCCCATGGGCGTGGTGGTCTCGGTGAAGCCCCTGGCCGCCTCTGCCCCGGCCGCCCCCGCGCGGGAAGACGAGCCGGGCGAACCCTTCGTCTACACCCTGCGCGGGCCGGACCGCCTGGGCCTCATCGCCTCCATCACCGGGGTCATGGCCGCCCACGGCGTGAACATCGTGGGCCTGGCCGCCACCACCAGCGAAACGCCGGAGGGAAAGGTGGACCGCGTGGCCCTGGTCTTCCAGGTGGCCCTGCCCCAGGGCGCGGACCTGCCCGCCCTGCGCCAGGCCCTCGGCGGGTGCGCCTCGTCCATGGGCATGGAGGGCAGCCTCCAGCACCGCGACATCTTCGAGGCCATGCACCGCATTTCCCCCCTCTAGCAGCACCGGGAGCCCATCATGCTGACCGAACGCGAAGTCCTCTCCACCGTGGAAATGCTCAAGGGCGAGCACCTCGACGTGCGCACCGTGACCCTGGGCGTGAGCCTCTTCGACTGCCAGGCCGAGAGCACGTCCGCGCTCTGCGCGCGCATCGACGCCAAGATACGCCGCCTGGCCGAGCACCTCGTGCCCGCCTGCGACGAGATCGGGGCCAAGTACGGCATCGAGGTGGTCAACAAGCGCATCTCCGTGAGCCCCATCGCCGTGGCCTGCGCCGGGCAGGACGCGGACGGCATGGTGGCCGTGGCCAAAACCCTCGACCGCGCCGCGCGCGACGTGGGCGTGGACTTCCTGGGCGGGTTCTCCGCCCTGGTGGAGAAGGGCATGGCCGAGGGCGACCGCGCCCTGCTGGACGCCCTGCCCGAGGCCCTGGCCGAGACGGGCCGTGTCTGCGCCTCGGTCAACGTGGCCTCCTCCAAGGCGGGCATCAACATGGACGCCGTGGCGCGCATGGGGCGCGTCATCAAGGCGGCGGCGGAGCGCACGGCCGCGAGCGGGGGCATGGGCTGCGCCAAGCTCGTGGTCTTCGCCAACATCCCGCAGGACGTGCCGTTCATGGCCGGGGCGTACCTCGGCGTGGGCGAGCCCGGCGCGGTGATCAACGTGGGCGTCTCCGGCCCGGGCGTGGTCAAGCGCGCGCTGGAGCGCGCCGTGGAGCGCGCGGCCCGGCGCGGCGAGCCGTTCTCCCTCTCCGAGGCCTCGGAGGTCATCAAGCGCACGGCCTACAAGGTCACGCGCGTGGGCGAGATCATCGGCCGGGAGGTGGCCTCGCGCCTGGGCGTGCCTTTTGGCGTGGCGGACCTCTCCCTGGCCCCGACTCCCACGGTGGGCGACTCCGTGGGCGAGATATTCAAGGTGCTCGGCCTCTCCGACATCGGCGCTCCGGGCTCCACGGCCGCCCTGGCCATGCTCAACGACGCCGTGAAGAAGGGCGGGGCCTTTGCCAGCTCGCACGTGGGCGGGCTCTCGGGCGCGTTCATCCCGGTTTCCGAGGATCTGGACATCGCCCGGGCCGCCGAGAGCGGCGTGCTCACCCTGCACAAGCTGGAGGCCATGACGGCCGTCTGCTCCGTGGGGCTCGACATGGTGCCCGTGCCCGGGGACACCCCGGCCGAGACCCTCTCCGCCATCATCGCGGACGAAATGGCCATCGGCGTCATCAACTCCAAGACCACGGCCGTGCGGGTGATCCCGGTTCCGGGCAAGGCGGCCGGGGAGCGCGTCTCCTTCGGCGGGCTTCTCGGCGAGTCGGTGATCATGCCCGTGCCCGCCGGGAGCGGGGCGGGGTTCATCGGCTTTGGCGGGCGCATCCCCGCGCCCCTGCACAGCCTCAAGAACTAGCTCTCGCGCCTCACACGTCTCTCGCGCCTGGCGGGCCTTGCGGCGGAATGCCCGGCCGAAGCAATGGCCGGAATGTCATGGCATGTGGGGGCAGGCGGAGGACAGGCGGCGGATAGGCGGTGCCGTTTCTGGTGCGGGGGGCGCTACGTGGCCTCGTCCGCTTCCGGCATGCGCAGCACGACCCTGAGCCTGCCGGGCGCGCAGGGCATCTTGCTGACCACCCGCGCGCCCTTGACCCGGGCGATGCGCAGCACGTTGCCCACCTGGGGCAGGTCCGCCTCCGCGGCCACCAGCTCTCCCGGCTCCATCCCGCCCAGCCTCCGGCTGAGCTCCAGGAAGCCGCTTCAGCAGTCGTGCCAGCACTCGATGGTCTGCACGTCGGTCATTCTCGCTCCTGGCGTCTGGGGCCCTCGGGGGCTTCGCTTTCGGTGCCGTCCGCGCTGCGCTCGCGGCGCAGGCGGTCGAGCTTTTCCTTGCGCACCGCCCCGAGCACGGTCTTCAGCAGATGGTGCACGCAGTTCACGTGGTGGCTCTCGGGGGTGATGGGCGGGCTCTCGGGAAACTGCTCCAGAATGAGCGACAGCGCGACCATGGTCTCCTCCAGCGGGTCGCCCCCGGCGCGGACCATGTCCGCCAGGGTGTCGGCGTAGGCGTAGAGGTTGTTCCACCTGTTGTCGGAGTAGAAGCCGTCGTCATTGGGCATGATCCAACAGTAGGAGCAGCGGGGGCGGCGGTCAAGTGCGGCGGCCGGGGCTGGGGAGGTGCCGGGGAGGTGCCCGGCGGGGGAAAACGCGACCCGCCGATGGCAGGGGGAGGAGGATGCGGCTCAGCCGAAGTCCGCCTCGGAGAAGAACGCCCCGCGCACGCGCGCGCTCCATCCCGGCTCGTAGTCCTGGTCCAGGCCGCCGCCGTGGTGGTAGGCGCAGAAGAATTCCCCGGGAGAGGTTTCGCACCAGCCCGAGTAGCCGAAGTCGCCGTAGTGCGCGGCGTGGTCGTTTTCCAGCTCCAGCACGCGGGCGAGCCTGTGCGCATGGAGCGGGCCCTCGGCCGCGCGCCAGTCCCAGGCGTGGGTGTCCATGCGCCGGGGCTCGTCGATGCGCAGCGCCGCGCGCAGCCAGCGCGCGCTGCCGGCGGAGGGGGTGCCTGGCCCGTCCTCTCCCTCCGGGAGGGTCGGCGTGCCCAGGAGGATGGCCCGCGTGGCCCGGGCTTGGGCGTCCACAGCCACCTCGGCGCGCTTGCGGCCGTTGATGCGCAGGGTCACGAGGCCGGGGGTGTACGTCAGGCGCAGCTCCACCCGACCCGGTGGCAGCTTTCGCCAAAGCCTGCGCGCCCCGTCCGGGCCCATGGCCTCGATGCGCGCTCTCCCCTCGCTCCCGGCCACCACGCGCCAGCCGCAGCCCAGGCGCAGGGCCGCCGCCGGGCCTTCGCCCTCCAGCCCGCCGAGCGCAAGCGTCAGCTCCGCGCGGGCCGTGGCCGGGTCGGTCATGGGCCGCAGGGCCCAGCGCGCCCCGGCGCCGGCGGGCAGGAACATGGCCGCCTCCCCGTTGTTCAGCCCCTCGAAGCGCACCGTCTCCGGGTGCTCCACCCGGCCGTGCACCAGGTACGGCCCGGCGAGCTCCTCCAGGGTGCCGAGCCAGGCCGCCGTGCCCGGGTCCGGGCCCACGTCGCGGTAGGTCACCAGCAGCTTCCCCGAGGCGGTGCGGCCCAGGGTCGGCCGATGGCCCACCAGGGGCGTGGGCGCGGGGTCGGTCCATGTCCGGCCCAGGTCGCGCGAGAGGCAGAGGTACATGGGCTCGTAGACCAGGGAGTTTTCCCGCAGCAGCGCGGCCAGGAGCGGGGGCGCGCCGTCGTCGTTGCCGGGCAGCAGGCAGAGGGAGGGCTCGCAGAGCGCGAGATGCGCGGAACTGTGGATGATGGAATCGAAGCCGAAGCGCTTCCCGCCGTCCTCGGAGCGGAAGGCGGCCACCTCGCAGGGGGGCTGGCCCAGGCGGGCCAGGGCCGTGCGGCCCCGGTGGGCGTGGGCGGCGCTGAGCAGCCCGCCTCCCGGCAGCGACAGCACGCGGTCCGCCAGCACGTGGCTCATGCGCCCCCGCAGGGCGAGGGGTTCGGACCAGGTCTCGCCCTCGTCCGCGCTGGTGCGGCCGCGCAGGAGGTTGTCGTCCATGAGGTAGAGGGTGCCGTCCTCCAGCAGGGTGAGGCGCGGGCAGTGGGTGCGCTCGGGGTCGAGCACCCGGGGCCCGGTCCAGGTGCGGCCGCCGTCGTCGCTGGTGCGCACGAGCAGGGAGCGCTCCTCGGCGGCGTGTTTGTCGTAGTCCTGATACGCGCAGACGAGCCGCCCGGAGCGCGCGCGGACCACGTCCGGGAAGCAGCGGTAGCGCCCGGGCAGGTGGTCGATGGTCACGTGGCGGGCTTCGTCCCCGGAGATGCTCGGCACCGCGCTACTCGCCCCGGTCGTCCTGCACGCGTTTGGTCTTGGAGAAGCTGCGCGGCAGGGCCCCTGGCCGCAGCACCTCCACCTGCCCGGAGACGAGGATGTGCTTTTTGATCTGGTTGAACACGCCCTTGGAGAGCGCTTCATCCGGGGTTTCCTCGCCGGGCTTGCGCTCCACCAGCACCTTCATGTGGTCGAGCCCGCCCTGGCGCGTGAGCTCGATGCGGTACTCGGAGGAGAGGGCGGGGAACGATTCGAGCACCTCGGCGATCTGCCCGGGGTAGATGTTCACGCCACGGAAGATGAACATGTCGTCGCTGCGGCCGAGGATCTTGTCGTGCCGGGGCATGGAGCAGCCGCAGGGACACAGCCCGGGGATGAGCCGGGTGAGGTCGCGGGTGCGGTAGCGCACCAGGGGCGAGGCCTCCTTGCGCAGGGTGGTGACCACCAGCTCGCCCACCTCCCCGGGGGCCACGGGCTCCAGGGTCTCGGGGTCGAGGATTTCGGCCATGTAGTAGTCGCCCCAGAAGTGGATGCCCTCGCGCGCGTCGCACTCCAGGCCCGCGCCCGGGCCGTAGAGCTCCGTCATGCCGGAGATGTCGTAGCTGCCCTCCGCGCCCAGCGCCCGCTCGAACTGCTCGCGCATCTTGGGGGTGTGGGGCTCGGAGCCGAAGATGACCTTGCGCAGGGCGAGCTTCTCGCGGATGCCGCGCTTCTGGACCTCCTCGCCCAGCAGCAGGGCCATGGACGCCGTGCAGCAGACCACGGTGGAGCGCATGTCCTCCAGGATCTGGAGCTGGATGTCGAGCAGGCCGGGGCCCACGGGCAGGGCCATGGCCCCGTGGCGCTCGCACCCGAGCTGGAAGCCCGCCCCGGCCGTCCAGAGGCCGTAGCCCACGCAGATCTGCACGCGGTCGAGGGGGGTCAGCCCGGCCAGTTCGTAGCAGCGGGCGAACATCTCCTTCCAGTCGTCGATGTCCTTCTGGGTGTAGGAGAGGATCTTGCGCTTGCCCGTGGTGCCGCTGGAGCCGTGGATGCGCACCACCTGCTCCTCGGGCACGCAGAGCAGCGGCAGGGGGTATTCGTCCTTGAGGTCCTGGGCCGTGGTGAAGGGGAGCTTCACGATGTCGTCGAGGGTCCTGATGTCCTCGGGGGCCACGCCCGCCTCCAGGAACCGCTTGCGGTAGAACGGGCTGCCGTGGAACGCGTGGTTGGCGGTCCACTGGAGGCCCTTGAGCTGGATGGCGGCCAGCTCGTCCTGGCTGTAGTGGGGGATGAAGCGGCTGGCGGAGGATGTGGCGGCGGGCATGCTGGGCTCCTTGTTCATGGTCCGCCCGCGCGGGGGATGCTCCCGCCGGGCGCTGGCCGGGTTGTGCGGCCCGGCGAAATCATATACCCGACCAGTGGGGCGAAGGCAACGTGCCGCGCGGCCGCGTCCGCACGAAGCGGGAAAAGGGAAGAGGGGAAACATGCACACCACGGCGTTCATCGCGCTCTCCGCGCTGCTGGGGCTGGCCCTGGGCAGCTTCTACGCGGCCAGCGCCTACCGCTGGATCAACGAGCTCTCCATCGTGCGGCCAGCCCGCTCGTTCTGCCCCTCCTGCGCGCACCCGCTCTCCTGGCGGGAGAACATCCCCCTGGCGAGCTTCCTGATCCAGCGCGGCCGCTGCCGCCACTGCGCCGCGCCCATCCACTGGCGCTACCCGAGCCTGGAGCTGGCCTCCCTGGTCTGGGGCGGGCTGGCAGCCTGGCGCTTCGGCCCTGGGGCGGAGTGGGCGGTGGCCATGGTCTTTGGCGGCATCCTGCTCACGGCCTCGTGGATCGACCTGGAGTCGTACCTCCTGCCCGACGTGCTGACCATCCCCGGGGCCGTGCTGGCGGTTGCGGCCTTCGTCTTCGTGCTCGGGCCGGAGGGCGCTGGCCGGGCCGCGAACTGGACGGCAAACCTCAAGACCTCGCTCATCGGCCTCGGCCTGGGCGGCGGGGTCTTCCTGGTGCTCCATTACGGCTACAAATGGCTGCGCGGAGCGGACGGCCTTGGCCTGGGCGACGTGAAGCTCATGTGCCTCATCGGCGCGCTGCTCGGCCCGCGCGCGCTGCCCTTCGTCATCCTCGTGGGCGCGCTCTCGGCGCTGTTGTGCAGCGCGGCCTGGGTCGTGCGCGGGCGCAGGGAGGCCGCCGCCACGGCCGAGAGCTATGGGGAAAACGGCGCTGAAGGCCAAGCCAGCGGCGGGGACGGAGACGAAGACGGCGGCGAAGGTACCTCCGTGGCCCGCACACCGATCCCCTTCGGCCCGTTCCTGGCCTTCGCGGCCCTGCTCTGGCTGCTGCGCGGCCCGGAAATCTGGGGCTGGTACCTGCGCATGATGCGCTGACCGATCAACCGATTAGCGATTCCGACCCCGGGGCTTGACGAGCCGATGGCGATGGTATATCCATGGATATACCATTTGATGTGCCAGTATCCTGTCCAATGCGCAAGGAGGTGAGCATGACGTGACGTAACAATAAGAAATAGAAGTAGATATGATGCCAGTGCCATGCTGGCAAGCTGAGAACACCAAATCAAGAATTGGTGAATGTTATGAATACTATCAATGAATTGCCGAAGTTTGATGAATCTTCTGCGCTGACAACCACAACTCGGGTTTCCAAGTGGGGGAACAGCCTTGCCTTGAGGATTCCAAAGCCGGTATTGCTGAATTCGGGCCTCTCTTCGGATGACTGCGTGGAGATTGTGTCCTACGAAGACGGTTTTCTGGTGAAAAAGTGCCAAGCACCAAAGAAATACGACCTGAAACAGCTGGTGGACGGAATATCGGATGAAAACAGGCATGATGTTCTCTCTTGGGACGACCCAAGAGGAAAAGAGATATGGTGACATGCCCACAACAAGGCCATTTGGTTTGGATCGAGTTCGGCCCCACAATCGGGCACGAGCAGGACGGGAAGCGCCCCGGGCTTGTCGTTTCCGATGAAATCTACAACCAGAAAGGTTTGTTTCTGGTTGTCCCGATAACCTCCAGGCGCAAGGGGTATCCCTTCGAGGTGGTGCTTCCCGAAGGCCTCGCCGTCGAGGGCGTGGTCCTGGCGGATCAGGTCCGCTGCCTGGACTGGAAGAGCAGAAACGCCAGGGTGGCCGGGGTGGTCCCGAAGCAGACCCTGGACGAGGTGGTGGCCAAACTGCTGGCCATTATTCGCGGATAGTTCGCGGATAGTTCGCGGATTGCCTAGGAATACCCGCTGATAGAATGCTGCTGACCGGAAAGGGGCCTCGGGGTCCCTTTCTTTTTTGCCCCGCCGCTCTCGCCCGCCGCCGTCACCCGCCGCCAACGCTTCCGTGACCCTTCTTCATGCTTCGTGACCCGCGCGCGATGCATTACGCGCGCCCTATGCAGTAGCTTGGCCCCAGGCGCGAGGCAACCCCACGGAGGTGTCCCATGGTGGTCCATACGGAGGCAAGCATCCCCCTGGTGCTGGAAAAGGCCGA
>JBFWJM010000152.1:0-7763 GCA_050253205.1 Desulfovibrionaceae bacterium | reverse complement strand
ATGTGCATGGGCACTCAAGCCGCAGTCGGGGGCATCCCACGAAAAATAACCCGAAGTCGTGACCGCGATGCAACATCGCCTCCCAGACGCTACCATCGGCACCATCGGCCGACACACCGCCCGGATGCAGCCGACACAAGACGACAGCACGCTCCCTGTTCGGTGCTCCTTGCGCCTGTTCCTCCCGCCACAGTCATTTGCCGCCAAAGCACCATCATTTCGTTTACACTATCAAAATGTTGGAATATGAAGAGCAAAACACAAAGGAGCCTCCCCAATGAATATGGAAACCATCCAGCAACTCCAGGAGATGGCGATCATCTGGCTGGCCACCAACGGCATGGCCCTGCTCATCGCCCTGATCATCGTCCTCATCGGCTGGACCCTGGCCAAGAAGGCCAGGTCCCTGCTGCTGCGCGGGCTCGACACCAAGGGCGTGGACCCCATCCTCGGCAAGTTCCTCTCGAACCTGCTCTTCTGGCTGTTTATGGGCGTGACGCTGATGATCGCCGCAGACCACATGGGGCTCAACGTTGCCTCGCTGCTGGCCGTCGTCGGCACCATGGGCCTGGCCATCGGCCTGGCCATCAAGGACAACATCTCCAACTTCTCCTCCGGCGTGATGCTCATCCTCCTGCGCCCCTTCACCAAGGGCGACTACGTGCTCATCGCCGGAGTGGCTGGGACGGTGCAGGACATCAGCCTCTCCACCACCACCCTCTCCACCCCGGACAACCAGAAGATCATCGTGCCCAACGCGCAGATCGTGGGCACGGTCATCACCAACGTCACGGCCAACCCCACCCGGCGCATCGACCTGGTGGTGGGCGTGGGCTACGACGACGACCTCGACAAGGCCCGGGGCGTGCTGGAGCAGGTGCTCAAGGACGAGAAGGGGCTGCTGGCCGAGCCCGCCTGGACCGTGGCCGTGTCCGAGCTGGCGGATTCGTCCGTGAACTTCGTGGTCCGCCCCTGGTGCAGGACGGAGGATTACTGGACCGTGCGCTTCCGCCTCACCGAGAACATCAAGAAAGCCCTGGACAACGCCTCCATCTCCATCCCCTACCCCCAGACCGACGTGCACCTGCACCAGGTCGGGCAGTAGCTCCGGGATTACAGGACAAAAAACGAAAGGACCGGCATTTTCGCCGGTCCTTTCGTTTATGGCGCGCTCGTGGTAGGCTCCCGGCGGCATTGTGCCCACCAAAGCCAGGAGTGAACGTGAAACCTCTTGCCCCTTGCCCCCGCCTTTCCCGAACCACGGCCGCGACGTGAGCGTACCCTGCGTCGGCTGCGGCTGGTGTTGCCTCGACAACCAGTGCGAAACCTCCCACCGCCTCTACGGCTACCACAAACGCTGCCCCTCCCTGCGGTTCGATGAAACCCGGGGCCGCTATCTCTGCATGCTCATGCTCGACCCCGTGCACGCCAAGGAGAGCCGCAGGGCCAACTTCGAGAGCCAGGGGTGCTGCAACCCGCTGGGAGAATGGCGCAAGAATGTGCGCAACCGTGACGATGACTGATGGAGTGTTCAGCGGCGGACGTGGTCCTGCGCCGAAATGGCGAACCACTCCAGCTCCACGGCCAGGTTCTTGAGATTCTGGGCAAAGGCGAAGGCCTCGGCCACCTGCATGAGCTCGAAGCGCTCGCTCGCCTTCTCGCGGCGCAGTTCGCCCATGCGGTCTTCCAGGGCCTCCACGGCCACGGGCAGCCGGGGCGGGCGGCCCAGGTCGGCCGAGGCGCCCGCCAAAAGCGCCCGGCCCAGGTAGCGCATGGCATAGGCGCACTCCGAGGCCAGCCCGCGCACCTCCTTCTCCATGAGCGCCTGATATCCCGGCGGGAAGGACGACTCCGCCGTGCGCCAGAGCCCCCTGGCAAGCCCGAAGATGCGCTCCACGCTCGCCACCAGGGACAAGAGCCCCCGGCTCCCCCCGCGCGGCAGGTACGACTCCTGGAGCGACTGCTCCCGGAGGTCCCGCGCGGACTGCAAGCGCTCCAGCAGTGCGTTGCCGCGCGCCTCGCCGTCGCCGGATTCGCTGCCCAGGAAGATGTCCGTGCACAGCTCCACCCAGGAGGCGATGCCCTCCAGCTCTGCGGCCAGCTCCTCACGCAGGCGGCTTGCCGCGCGGCTCGGCCAGAGGAACATGGACACCCCCACGGCCACGCTCACGCCGATGAGAATTTCGGTGACGCGCTCCAGTCCGAACCAGACAGGGCTGCCCCGCCCGCCCCAGGCCAGCAGCACGATGCCCGCCGTAACCCCGGCCATGCGGAAGGTGGCCAGGGCCCCGGTTGTCACGGCCGCCAGCGCCAGCGTCAGAAACACGGCGATCCCCACGGTGAGCAGGGTGGGCTCGCCGAAGAGCAGGAACAGGATGCCCATGGCCGCGCCAAGGCAGGTGCCCTGCACGCGCTGCAAGGCGGCCTTGACGCTGCCGCCCACGTTGGACTGCATGACGATGATGGCGGAGATGACGGCCCAGTAGCCGTATTCCAGGCCCACGAGGCGCGTCAGGCCGAGGGTGGCCGTGGCGGCCAGGGCCGTGCGCAGGGCATGGACCAGCAAGGGGGGGCGAATGCGAAACATCGGCATGGGCGCTCTATAGCCGAGGTCGCGGCGGTTGTCTTCCCCCTGCCGCGTGTTCCCCCTGGGCAGGAGCCCGGGTCAGACCGCGCGCGCGGCCAGCGCCCCGGCGGAGGGCAGGCCGGAGCGGGCGGAACCGGGCAGCGGGCGGCCGAGTCCGAAGACCTCCTCCGCTATGTCCGAGGCCAGGGCTCGCAGGGGCACGGTGTCCAGCGGGGCGTAGACGCGCAGGTCGGGCCGGATGTTTTCCGGCCGGGCCTCCTCGCCGAGGCAGACCTCGTAGTATCCCTTGAGATGTTCGCGGTTCCAGCGCAGCGAATCCGGCGGCAGAGGGCCTGAATCCACGATCACGGCCGAGCCCTGCCCGGCCAAGGTGCGCACCAGGCGGCACAGGCTGCGGTGCACGCGCTCTTCGGCATTGAGGCAGGCGTCGTCGTCCGGGCATTCGCGCACCTGACCGTCGCCGATGATCAGGGCCGCGATGGAGCGCGCGCGGCACTGTTCGCGCACCTGGGCCACCAGGGTGGCCTTGAGCGGGGTATGCTCGCCGGATATCCAGATGATGCCGGGGTGGGACTGCTTCATGGTTTCCTCCTTGCCCGGCGTCGGGGTTCCGACGCTGCGGGCGCTGCCCGCGAAGATGCAAGAAGGAAGCCAGGCAATCAGCCCATGCGGAAGAATGACCGCAGCAGCCGGGCGTCGAAGCCCTCGCTGGGAGCGCCGGGGCGCTCGGGGTTCCAGAGCACCCCGGCCAGCCGATGCTCCTCGTGGTACGCCCCCTCCACGCTGCCCCCCCGGTCCACGGCAAAGGGCTGCAACCCCCTGCCCAGCTTGCGGATGGACGCCCTGTGGGAAGAATTGACGGTGATCTGGCGGTATTCGTGGTGCACGAAGGGCAGCGTGGAGAGGTACAGCAGGTGCTCCATGTCGCGGTGGCCCTTGGCGGGTTCCAGGCCCCCGTGGAAGCGCGTCTGGAAGAGCAACAGCCCGCGCCCCACGCCGAACGCGGGCACGCCGTGCCGCAGCGCGGCATCCAGCAGGGCGAGCTCGGTCTCGTCGCGCAGGGGGTCGCTGCCGAGGTGCAGGCCGTCGGTGAAGAGCAGGCCGTCGAGCTCCAGCGCCTCCAGCATGCGTGCCGCGCGCTCCGGGCCCGCATTGGGCAGCGGAATCCACAGCGCCTCGGGAAGGACCCTGCCGAGGAGCCCCGCCCAGTTCCTGTCGAGGCAGTCCCGGGGGCTTTCGCCCTCCACCGCCCAGTGCACGTCCATGGTGACGCCCAGCCGCATGCCCACGCTCCTGCCGCTCCGGCGGCGTTGTGGTGATAAGAGATGCAGACGCCGACGCGCTCCCCGATTCGTTCGTCGTCAGGCTCCCCGAAACACGTAGGGTCGGAGATTATCGGGATTCCCTCCGCTCGTCCACCGTGCTCCCCCGCTCCGGGCAGGAGACACCGCATTCCCCTTGCATTTGCTGCCCTTGGCGCAAAATCCAATCCGCATGCGCCCTCCAGGAGTCACTAGAAAAAGTCTAGATATAATCTAGCTATTTTTCCAGCCCCTTCCGGCCGCTCCAGAGGCGCAGAGCCCCGAACCCTGCTGGATTTTCAATGAAAATAAAGATAGCTTCATGAACGAGGGCACGGACGGAAACGCTGGAGCGCCGCATCGGCGAGCCAACGGCCGGAGGGACGGCATGCGCATCAAGCTGCACAGGGCGCTGAACAGGGAAAAATTGCTGTTGCTGACGCTCGGCGCGTGCGTCACCGTGGCCGTGTTGTTGCTTTCCAATACCCAGCCATGGCTCTTCAAGCTCATGGACTACCGCCTCTACGACGTGATGCTGCGCTCGCATCCATCCACCTCCACCAGCGACAGCGTGGTGGTGGTGGACATAGACGAGAAGAGCCTCGCCAGGGTCGGGCAGTGGCAATGGCCGCGCCACCGCTTCGCCGTGCTGCTGGATAACCTCAAGCACGCCGGGGCCCTGGCCGTGGGCATGGACATCGTCTTCGCCGAACCGGACCGCACCTCCCCGGCCAACGTCCGCGAAAGCCTCATGCGCAGCTTCCCCCAGGCCGTGCGCGACGTGCGCTTCGTGGGCGTCCCTCCCGTGCTGCTCGACAACGACGCCCTGCTCGCCCAGGTGCTCGCCACAGGGCCCTACGTGCTGGGCTATACCTTTCTCTTTGGCCAGACTTCCGATGCTGTTCCGGACCGCCACGTGGGCGAACACGTGCTCAAGCCCATCACCGTGGCGGTGAAGTCGACCATTCCCGGGCACGATGCCGAGGTCCTGCCGCACCTGCCCGCGGCGGGCGGCGCGGTCTACCCCCTGGACCAGTACCTGGAGGCGGCCCCGGGGGCGGGCTTCTTCTCCACCGGCAATGACGACGACGGGGTGATCCGACGGGTGCCCCTGCTGCTCTCCAAGGGCGGCAAGGTCTACCCGAACCTTGCCCTGGCCACCCTGCTGGAGGCCTGGCGCTACCAGGGCGACCGCGTCCTCACCCCGCTGCTCAAGGTCACGGACTATGGGGTCGAATCCCTCAAGGTCGGCGACAGCGTCATCCCCGTGGACGCCCTGTGCCGGGTGATGGTCAACTATCGCGGCGGAGCGCGGAAATTTCCTTACATCTCCGCCTCGGACGTCATCGAGCAGCTGCCCGAAGCCCTGGAACAGGTGGCCGGGAAGTTCGTGTTCATCGGCACCTCGGCCAAGGGCCTGGAGGATATCCGGACCACGCCCTTCACCCCGTTCTACCCCGGGGTGGAGGCCCACGCCACCATCCTCGACAACATCCTCACCGGGGACTTCATCCGCGTGCCGCACTGGGCCAGGGGCGCGGAGGCCGCCGCCACCCTGCTCTGCGGCCTGACCACCACCCTGCTGCTGGTCTGGGCCCCGGCGCGGCTCGTGGTGCTGCCGTTCCTGGCCATGGGCGCCAGCGCCTGGTTCGGCTCCCGCTACCTGTTCTCCAGCCAGGGCTACTGGATATCCCCGTTCTATGCGCTCATGGCCCTGGGGGCGACCTTCCTGATCCTCACGGTGGTCAAGTTCTGGCGCGAGGAAAAACAGAAACGGTTCATCCAGGGGGCCTTCGCCCAGTATCTGGCCCCGGCGATCATCGAGCGCATCCTCGACGACCCCGACGCCCTCTCCCTGGCCGGAGAGGAGAAGGAGGTCTCCATCCAGTTCTCGGACATCCGGGGCTTCACCTCCCTCTCCGAGCAGCTCAGCCCCTCCCAGGTTTCGGAGCTTCTCCAGGACTACCTCACGCCCATGACCAGGATCATCACCGCCCGCTCCGGCACGCTGGACAAGTTCATCGGCGATGCGGTGATGGCCTTCTGGAACGCCCCGCTGGACGTGCCGGAGCACCAGGTGCGCGCCGTGGAGGCGGCCATGGAGCAGCTTGAGGCCCTGGAACGGCTCAACGCCACCTTCATCGAGAAGTACGGCTTCCGCGTCTCCATCGGCATCGGGCTGCACGCCGGGCTCGTGCGCGTGGGCAACATGGGCTCTGCGGACCTCTTCGACTACACGCTCATCGGCGACAACGTGAACCTCGCCTCGCGCCTGGAAGGGCTGACCAAATACTACGGCCAGCAGATCGTGGTCTCCGGGGCCATCCGGGACGCCTGCGGCGATGCCTGGGAATTCCCCCTGCTGGACCGCGTCCGGGTGAAGGGCAAGGAAGAGCCCATCGCCATCTACACCGTGCGCAGCGTTGAACAGGCCCGGGCCGCCCGGGAGGAGCTCGACGCCCACGCCGGAGCCCTGGCCCTGTACGAGGCCGCCCGCTTCGGCGAGGCCTGCGAGGCCTTCACCCTGCTGGCCTCGGCCCATCCCGGCGAGCGGTTCTACGCCATGTATGCCGAGCGCTGCTCGGCCATGGGGAAGAACCCGCCCGGGGAGGGCTGGGACGGCGTGTTCACGCACACATCCAAGTAGATGGAAAACACCCCGGGAGCCGGGGCATCGGCGACATCGTCCGCCCGCCGGCCGCCCAGGAGGGCTTTGGAGCCGTTCACAGGTGGGAGGCCATGAATTCGGGGACGTCGCCCGGGAGCAGCGGCCGGGAGAAGAGATACCCCTGGCCGTATTCGCACTGCATGGAATAGAGCAGGCCCTGCTGCTCGCGGGTCTCGATGCCCTCGGCCACGCACTTGAGCCGCAGGCTGTGCGCCAGGTTGATGATGGCCCGCACGATCTCGATGTTGTCCTGCCCGGTCTGCATCTGCTGCACGAAGGAAAGGTCCACCTTGAGGTGGTCCAGCGGCAGTTTCTGGAGGTAGGAGAGGGACGAATATCCCGTGCCGAAGTCGTCGATGGCCAGGGTGATGCCCTCGTGGCGCAGCTCCGCCAGCTTCACGGCCGAGGCCTGCACGTCGTCCATGATGGTGGTTTCGGTGATTTCGAGCTTGAGATTCTTGGGCGGCAGCCCCGTGGTGGCGAGTATCTCGCGGATGTCCTCCGCGAGGCTGTCCTGGGCGAACTGACGGCCGGAAAGGTTTACGGAGATGGTCACGTGCGCGGCCTGGGGATGCTCCTCCAGCCAGCCGTTCATGGTCAGGCAGGCCTCGCGCATGATGATCATGCCGATGTCGAGGATCATGCCCGTCTCCTCGGCCACGGGGATGAACTCCCCGGGGCTGATGGGGCCTTCCTTGGGATGGTTCCAGCGGGCCAGGGCCTCGAACCCGGTGAGCCGACCGTCCGCCAGGTCCACAATGGGCTGGTAGACCACGCTGAACTCCCTGTTGGAAATGGCCCGGCGCAGGTCGTTCTCCAACTGGAGCAGGCGCACGGCGCGTTCCAGCATGGGCGTGTCAAAGACGTTGTACTGGTCGCGCCCGCCCTCCTTGGCCCGGTACATGGCGATGTTGGCCTTCTGGATGAGCTCTTCCGGCGAGCTGTGCTCCTCGGTGTCGAGCACCACGCCGAGCGAGGCCGAGGTCTGCACGGTTTCGCCCTCGATGACGAAGGGTTCGCGCATGGCCTCGCGCACGGCGCGCACCACGCGGTAGGCCTCGCTGGGGGAGCCGATGTCCTCCAGGAAGAGCACGAACTCGTCGCCGCCGAAGCGCGAGACCGTGTCCATGGGCCGGACGCAGTCGAGCAGCCGCCGGGAAACCTCGGTGAGCAGCAGGTCGCCGAAGCCGTGTCCGCGCGAGTCGTT
>JBFWJM010000151.1:0-7816 GCA_050253205.1 Desulfovibrionaceae bacterium | reverse complement strand
GAACGGATCCACCGATGGACGGAAGAAGATGATCATCTGGAGCCGGACATCCCCGGCCTGATGCTGGTCAGGTATGAGCAGCCCACGGAACCCATGAGCGCCATGTATGAACCCTGCATCTGCGTGGTCGCCCAGGGGGCCAAGAAGGTCCAGCTTGGCGACGAGGAGTACGTTTACGACGAAAACAATCTGCTGCTCACCTCGGTGGGCCTGCCGGCCGTTGCCCAGGTCATCCAGGCGAGCAGGGAAAAACCGCTCCTCAGCCTGGTCCTCAAGCTCGACCTGCGCATGGTGGCCCAGCTCATGGTCGACAGCAACCTCCCGGTCTCGCGCCAGCAGGCGAGGCGGGGCATGGCCGTCTGCGCAGTTTCAAAACCGCTTTTCGATAGTTTCCTGCGGCTCATCGATCTCCTGGACAACCCGGAGGACATCCCCATCCTCTCGCCGCTGATCCTCAAGGAGATATTCTACCGCCTGCTCGTGGGAGAGCTTGGTCCGCGCCTGCGGCAGATCGCCACGGCCGGAAGCCACGGCCAGCAGATCGCCCGTGCCGTGGGCTGGCTCAGGGAGAACTACGCCCAGCAGCTCAAGGTCGAGGGGCTGGCCAGGGAAACCGGCATGAGCGTGTCCACGTTCCACCACCATTTCCGCGCCATGACGGCCATGAGCCCGCTCCAGTTCCAGAAGTGGCTCCGGCTCCACGAGGCAAGACGCCTCATGCTGACCGAGAACCAGGACGCCACCACCGCCGCCCTGCAGGTGGGCTACGAGAGCCCCTCGCAGTTCAGCCGCGAGTACAAGCGACAGTTCGGTGCGCCTCCCCTGCGCGACATCAAGAACCTGCATCAGGCAGGGCGGAGGGAGGTCGTCTCCGGCGCGGCGTAGGGCAAGGCATGGCGAGTGCGCAAGCGTTCCCGCTCGCCACACTCCCCCTTTCTTCAAGGGGCATGCTGGCCCGGCCCTCTGCGCGCAAGGACGGCCCCGGCAGGAAGCCCGGGGCCGCCCAGCTCCGTTTCCACCGGACTCCGTCCTCCGGGGTCAGTCCTCCAGGGAAAACTGGACCCAGGAATCCACGTTCATGGCGATCTCGAACTGCTTGCGGCAATCCTCGGCCTCCTTGCCCAGGGACTGGAAAATCTTCTCCACGTCCTCGGGGCCGTATTCGTAGACCGCCCGGTTGGCCAGCTTGCCGACCTCCTGGATGGCCTTCAACGCCGCGTTGACGCGCTTGTTGGCCAGCCGAACGAACTTTTCCCGCTCCGCACTCTTCATGTTCCGCTCCTTTGCCCGCGCGGCCCCAAGGGGCCCGGTACCAGAGGGCCAAATATCAGATGGCCAGGTACTGGTCGCGCAGTTCGGGGTTGTCGAGCACTTCCCGGGCCGTGCCCCGGAAGACCACCTCGCCCATGTCCAGGATGATGGCCGAATCCGCCAGTTGGAGCGCGGCCAGGGCGTTCTGCTCCACGATGATGGTGGTGATGCCCAGCTCCTTGATCCGGGTGACGATGTCCTCGATCTCCCGGACGACCTTGGGGGCCAGGCCCTCGTAGGGCTCGTCCAGGAGCAGGAGCTTGATCTCCCTGGCCACGGCCCGGGCCACGGCGAGCATCTGCTGCTCCCCGCCGGAGAGGGTGGCCGCGTCCTGGGCGCGCCGCTCCGCCAGCCGGGGGAAGCTCTCGTAGATCCGCTCCAGGGGCCAGCCCCGGGGCGGCGCGGCCTGGGCGATGAACAGGTTCTCCTCCACGGTGATGCCGGGGATGATGCGCCTGTCTTCCGGGACGAGCTGCACCCCGGCCCGGGCCGCGCGGTAGGAGGGCAACGTGTGCAGGGGAGCCCCCGCCAGCCATATCTCCCCGGAGGTGATCCTCGGGTCGCGTGCCCGGGCGATGGTCCGCAGGGTGGAGGTCTTGCCCGCGCCGTTGCGCCCCAGCAGCGCCACCACCTCGCTCTCGCGGACGTCGAAACTGACGCCCTGCACGATGTAGCTCTCGTCGTAGTAGGCGTGCACGTCGCGCACGCAGAGGTAGGCCTCCGGGGCGGGCGCGGCCTGCCGGGTGTCTTGGATGGTCTGCGTGTTCATGCGTGCGCTCCTCCCAGGTAGGCTTCCTTGACTTTGGGGTTGGCCCGGACCTCCCCGGGGCTGCCGGAGGCGATGATCCTGCCCTGGGCCAGGACGCTGATGCGCTCGGCCAGGCTGAACACCACGTGCATGTCGTGCTCGATGACGAGCATGGTCATGCCGGTCCGGTGGATGTCCTTGAGCAGTTCGATGGTGGTGTTGGTGTCGTGGCGCGACATGCCCGCCGTGGGCTCGTCCAGCAGCAGGAGCCGGGGGTGCGCCGCAAGGCACACGGCCAGCTCCAGGCGGCGCTTGTCGCCCCGGGAGAGGTGCTCGGCCTGGGCCTCGGCGTGTTCCTCCAGGCCCAGCCGTCGCAGGAAGCGCATGGCATCCTGGACCACGGGGTGGGCCAGGTCCAGCGCCTCCAGGCTGGTGAGGGAGAAGTTGCCGTCGCGCTTGGCCAGCCCGGCTATGACCACGTTCTGGAGCAGGCTCATGGCCGGGAATATCTGCGGGGTCTGGAAGACGCGCGCGATGCCCAGCTGGATGATCTCGTGGGAGCCGAGCCTGCGCAGGCGGGAGTTGTCGTAGGGGTTGTCGCCGATGACGGGACGGCCGCCGAAGTAGACGGTGCCGCTGTCCGCCTCGATGAGCCCGATGAGCGCGTTGAGCATGGTGGACTTGCCCGCGCCGTTGGGTCCGATGAGGGCGTGGATGGAGCCCTCCTCCACCTTCAGGTTGATGTCCTGGAGGGCCTGGAGCCCGCCGAAGCTCTTGTTCAGGCCCGCCGCCTCGATGAGGGTGCCGTTGCTCATGGCCTACTCCTTGTCTTGCGCCAGGGCGGCGTGTTTGCCTTCGAGCGTCTCCAGGATGGAGCCAGGGGCGTCGGGCACGTTGTCCCTGCGGCTCACGGGGTGGCCCAGGCGCTTTCTGATGCGGCGCTGGATGTCCATGAACCCGCCGGGCAGGAAGATGACCACCAGCACGAACAGCAGCCCGAGCACGAGCTTCCACTGGGCCCCGAGCAGCCCCTGGACCACGTTCTCGAAGTAGAGCATGAAGCCCGCGCCGAGCATGGGCCCCAGCAGGGTGTTCACCCCGCCCATGACCGACATGATGACCACCTCGCCCGAGGTGGACCAGTGCAGGAACTTGGTGGCCACGTAGGGCTCGTAGATGACCATGAGCGAGCCCGCCAGGCCCGCGTACAGGGCGCTGATGACGTAGGCCACGATCTTGTAGCGGCGCACGTTGACCCCGGTGTACTCCAGGCGCATGGGGTTCTCCTTCACGCCCTGGAGCATGAGCCCCAGGGGCGAGCGTTTGATCTGCCGGGCCACGGCGTACCCCGCGATGAGCAGGACCGCACAGAGGTAGAACGCCGCCAGCCCCTCCATGGGCTGCCCCAGGAAGGTGGGCGCGGTGTCCATGGTCAGGCCGTTGTCCCCACCTGTCCACCTGGCGAAGATGGACAGCCCCGCCGCGTGGAGCATCTCGGCGAAGGCCAGGGAGAGGATGGAGAAGTAGATGCCCGAGCGCCGCAGGATGAGCACGCCGAGAAGCAGCGCCAGCACCAGGGTGGCAGCGGCGCTGGCCAGCATCGCGGGGGCGATGTCCGCCGAGAAGTGCTTGAGCATCAGGCCCGTGACGTAGGCCGAGGTGCCGAAGAAGGCGGCGTGGCCAAAGGAGAGGTAGGCCGTGCAGCCCAGCAGGATGTCGAAGCCCAGGGCGAATATGGCCCAGATGGCTATCTTGGTGGCCAGGGCCTCGTAGCCGCCGATGAGCGGCAGCCACAGGGGCATGGCCAGCACCACCGCCGCGAACGCGGCCAGGGCGAGCAGCTCGCGCGGGCCCGAGAATTTGCGTTGCATGCCAAGGATCATTCGAACACCCCCTTCTGGCCGAGCAGGCCCCTGGGCCGGACAAGCAGCACCAGCACGGCCACGAGATAGATGACGATCTGCTGGATGGCGGAATACTGCGCCGTGAAGCTGAGCGCCATGCCGAGGATCAGCGCCGAGAGCAGCGCCCCCCCGAGGGAACCCATGCCCCCGATGACCACCACCAGAAACGACGGCACCAGCAGGTGCATGCCCACGTCGGGGCTGACCTGGGTGATGGGCCCGCCGAACACCCCCGCCACGCCGGCGATGAGCGCCCCCAGGCCGAAGACCACGGCGAAGCGCTGGCTGATGTTCACGCCGAGGAACTCCAGCATGCCCGCGTCGCGCATGCCCGCCCGGATGACCAGGCCGAAGCGCGTGCAGCGCAGCAGCACGAACAGCGCGGAGATGACCGCCAGGGAGACCACGATCAGCAGCAGCCGCCACTTGGGGAAGACCACGAAGCCCTCCAGGAAGGGCAAATACTCGTGCAGCTTCACGATGCCTGTGCCCCAGTCGGGCGTGGGATAGGGGATGTTGTTGGACCCGAAAGCCCACTTGACCCCCTCCTCGATGACGATGGCCAGGCCGAAGGTGACCAGGATCTGGTCCGTGTGCGGGCGGCGGTAGAAGTGCCGGATGAGCCCGCGCTCCATGACCCAGCCCACCGCGAACAGGAAGATGGGCACCAGCAGCAACGCGGCCCAGAAGCCGAACTGCTCCGAGAACAGCACGGCCGCGTAGGCCGCGATCATGTACAGCGCGCCGTGGGCGAAGTTGACCACGCCCAGGGTGCCGAAGATCAGGGTCAGCCCCAGTGCGATCAAGGCGTAGATGGCCCCCAGTTGCAGGCCCGTGAGGACCTGGAGGGTGAAGGCGTTGACGAGATTTCCTGCCATGGCGAGACTCCCTTGTTGGTTGCTGGTGCCGGGAGAGGGAGGGGACGCGGGGCTGGCCACCGCCGCGCCCCCTCCGCAGGTGAGGGGGTTGGAATCGGCGCCCCTGGGGAGGACGGCGCCGCAATCCCCGGAGCGTGCTCCTACGGTTCGTACGGTCCGAGCTCTCCGGGGAAGGTTCCCACAGGGTAGGTCACGTCGTCGCGCTTGACGTGCTGGGTGATCTTCAGCAGGTCGTACTCGCCGGACATCTCGCTCGGGCCCTTGCCCTGCACCACGAGGATGTCCTTGAAGCACTGGTGGTCCTCGGCGCGGTAGAAGGCCTCGCCCGGCCCGGCCCCGCTGAAGGAGGAGCCCTCCAGGGCCTTGATGACCTCCGGCGGGTAGAAGGTCCCGGCCCGCTCGCAGGCGTCGGCGTAGAGCAGGGTCTGCACGTAGCAGGTCTGCGCCGCCTGGGAGGGCGGGAAGCCGTAGGCCGCGGTGAACGACTTCACGAAGGCCTGGGAGCCGGGGTCGTCCAGGGTCCAGTTCCAGTTGGTGGAGCCGAACACGCCCTCGATGTTCTCCGCGCCCGCGCCCTTGGCCATGAGCCGGCTGTACAGCGGCACGACGATCTGCATGTCCTTGCCGTTCTTCTGCATCTCGCGCATGCCGAACTGCACGGCCTGGGTCAGGGAGTTGATCATGTCCTTGCCGTAGTGGTTGAGCACCAGGACGTCGGCGTCGGAGTTGAGCACGGCGGTGAGGAACTGCGAGTAGTCCGTGGTGCCCAGGGGGGTCATGATGTTGTTCACCGTGGCCCAGCCCTCCTTCTCGGTGAACTCCTTGATGGACTGGTACTGGGTGTGGCCCCAGGTGTAGTCGGCCGTGAGGTGGAAGGCGCGGCGGTCCGTGCCGTAGGCCTTGGCCAGCACCGGGCCCAGCGCCATGCCCGACATGTAGGCGTTGAAGAAATGGCGGAAGCCGTAGCGGCGGCGGTCCTTCCCGGTGGTGTCGTTGGAGTGCGAGAGGCCGCACATGAAGACCACGCCCATCTCCTGGGCGAGGTATTGCTGGGCGATGGCCACGGCGCTGGAGGATCCCCCGCCGAACATGATCACCTTGTCGCGCTCGATCATCCTGCGGGCGCTGGTGCGGGCCGCGTCCGGGTTGGTCTGCGTGTCGCCCACCACGTACTCGACCTTCTTGCCCAGCACGCCCGAGCCCGTGAGGCTCAGCGGTTTGATGGTCTCCAGCATGCCGCCGCCCTCGTTCAGGTGCTTGACGGCCAGCTGGTAGGCGCGCAGCTCGTCCGCGCCCTCGTCGGCGTAGGCCCCGGTCTGGGGGACGTTGAACCCGAAGAACACGCTCTTGCCGGTGACGGGGAAAGTACCTATCGCCTTTTCCGCCCAGGCGTTACGAATCCAGAAGGCGGGCCCCATGGCCGCAGCGACGGCTGCCATCCCGCCAACCTTAAGCAACTCTCGCCTGTTCAACATGGTGTTGTCCTTTTTTTGCTTGCCAGCCATGCTCAATACCTCCTGTTTGTTTTCATTGCCAATACGGCTCGTCCCATGATGCCCTTATAGTCGAGTCCGCGCATTGGCGTTACTGCTTTTCGGTGAACGGCAAACAGGAGTTTTTCTGGCGGCGAACACGGGCAACGCGGGCCGCTGATCGAATGCGGGCAACCGCTCACCGGACCGGTCCGGCCTTTGCCCCGTCGCGTAACACAACCCATGGGCGGGGGCCGAGTGGTTGCGCAAGGGGCATGGGGGCCCGGATTTCAGGGGATGATTTGGCGGGAGAACAGGCAAGGCCGCCGGGCACGCACCAGGCGACGCCAGGAGGCTGGCCAGCCGACTCCTATGTCAACCGACCGTATTCATTTGGTTTCATACATGAAGCTTGCAGTTGGACGCCGGGCAGGCTCGCTCCGGGGTTCCGGCCTGGGTGGATGCCGGGGAGGGTTACGGGCGGTGGCGGCCGCTGGCCGGGAGCGCAACACCGCTTACCGTGCCCGCTCCGCCTTTGCCCCGGGCCGCGCCATGCCACGGCCATGCAGCGGCCATATGGCGGCTATACGGCGTCGAAGTCCGGCAGCACGACGATGTTGTCGTCCGGGAGCATCTCGAAGAGGTAGTCGTAGCGCCGGGCCAGCAGCGCGGAGACGAAGACCATGCCCTGCCCGGCCAGCCATTTCTTGAACAGGCGCGGGGACAGCGCACCGGCATCTTCGCTCCCCGGGGCCTCGGTGAAGCCGGAGAGCACCCGCAGCTTCACCAGCCGCCGGGGGAAGTAGCCGTCGATGGCCGCCACCAGGCGCTCCCGCTCCTGCGCCTCGCAGAGCACGGGCAGGGGCCCGCGCGCGGCCTCCTTGTAGGCCCTTGTGATCTTTGCCGCGTAGCGGTAGGCCCGCGTCCAGGCCCCCACCAGCCGGGCCGCCTGGGCGCGGTCGCGGTCCATGCGCGGCACCAGGCAGCGCACGTTCGCCAGGAGCTTGAGGAAGCTCTCCTCCTGCTCGAAGCGGTAGCCCGGGCTCTTTTCGATGATGGCGAAATGCAGCTGCTGCTGGGCCACGAACCCGCCCAGCTTGGCAAAGAACAGCCGCGCCGCCGTGAGGTCCGCGCCAGGTCCCTCGGCCAGGGCCTCGTCCACCAGGCGCAGGAACGCCTCCCTGTCCAGCCCGGGCAGGGCCTCTTGCGCCTGCCGCTGCGCAACCGGAAACAACTCCGGGTGCAGGATGCCCTCATCCGTGCAGAGGTGGAAGCGGCAGCCCGTATCCCGGCCCATCTCCTCGGCGTAGGACGCCGCCTTGGACGCCGCCGCTATGTAGCCCATGGTCGAGTGCACGGTTTCGCCCTGCCGCCCCGCCAGGGTGATGCGCCCCGGCACGGCCACGCCCGGCGAGGACTCCCAGGGCAGGATGCGGTGGTCGCCGTCCCGGGAGGCCAGCCCCTGCGCCTCCGCCGCCACCCCGGCATACTGGTCCTCGTCCT
>JBFWJM010000150.1:0-7819 GCA_050253205.1 Desulfovibrionaceae bacterium | reverse complement strand
TTGGCGGCCGTTGGGATGTAGGGGCTTTTGCACCACGGCCACGCGCAACCCGGGGCGCAGTTCGCTTCTGGTGGGAACAGGCATGGTTGTCGTGTCCTTGCGGGGCGTTCCTGGCCGGGCGCGGCCTCTCAGATCCGGCCTTCAGCCACGCCGTGGCAGGCCACCAGGCCGCCGCCCTCGCGCTCGGCCAGGGCCGGAACCTCGGTGCGGCAGCGCTCCTGCGCGTGGCGGCAGCGCCCGTGAAACACGCACCCCGGCGGCAGGTCGATGGGCGTGGGCACGTCGCCGGAGAGCTTGATGTGCCCGTCGCTGCGCCCGGCGAGCTGCGGAATGGCCGAGAGCAGGGCCCGGGTGTACGGGTGGCGCGGGTTCTCGAAGAGGTCGTCCACCGGGGCCAGCTCGCAGAGGTGCCCCAGGTACATGACCGCCACGCGGGTGGAGATGTGCCGCACCACCGAGAGATCGTGGCTGATGAACAGGTAGGTCAGGCCGCGCTCGGCCTGGGCGTCCATCATCAGGTTGAGGATCTGCGCCTGGATGGAGACGTCCAGCGCGGCGATGGGCTCGTCGGCCACGATGAACTCCGGGTCCACCATGAGCGCGCGGGCCAGCGAGATGCGCTGGCGCTGCCCCCCGGAGAACTCGTGCGGGAAGTTGTCCGTGCAGCCGGGGTCGAGGCCCACCTGGTCCATCACCGCCCAGACCCGCTCCTTGACCTCGGCGCGGTCCGCGCCCGGGTTGTGGAAGCGGTAGGGCTCGTCCAGTATCTGGCGCACGGTCATGCGCGGGTTGAGCGAGGCGTACGGGTCCTGGAAGACCATCTGCATCCTGCGGCGGAACGGCAGCATGGCCTTGGAGGAGAGGTTGTCGATGCGCTTGCCCAGGTAGTGGACGGAACCGGAGGTGGGCTGGTGGATGCCCACCACGGCGCGGCCCAGGGTGGACTTGCCGCAGCCGGACTCGCCCACCACGGAGAGGGTCTCCCCCCGGACGATCTCGAAGGAGACGCCGTTGAGCGCCCGGACCACGGTCTTCCTGCGCACGGGTCTGCCGTGCTCCAGGGTCAGCTGGTCCAGCAGCCCGCCTGAGATGTCGAAGTGCTTGGCGACGTTGCGTATGCTGATGAGGGTTTCCATGGGTGCCTCCTACCTGACCATGAAGCAGGCCACGCTGCGGCCCGAGGGTTGCGCGAGGAGCGGGGGCACCGAGCTGCGACACTGCTCGGCGCAGAGCGAGCACCTCGGGTGGAACGAACAGCCGGAGGGCAGGTTCTTGAGCGAGGGCATGACCCCGGGAATCTGCTGGAGCCTGCCCCTCTCCCCGGTGCCGATCCCCCCGGCCTGGGGCAGGGCCGCGATGAGGCCCCTGGTGTAGGGGTGCAGTGGCTGGTCGATGATCTCCCGTGTGGAGCCCATCTCCACGATGCGCCCGGCGTACATGACGGCGATCTTCTGGGTCACCTCCGCCACCACGGCCAGGTCGTGGGTGATGAGCAAGAGGCCCATGTGCTCCTTGGAGCAGAGCTCCAGCAGCAGGTCCATGATCTCGGCCTGGATGGTCACGTCCAGCGCGGTGGTGGGTTCGTCGGCGATGATCAGGGCCGGGTCCGTGAGCAGGGCGATGGCGATGACGATGCGCTGGCGCATGCCCCCGGAGAACTCGTGGGGATACTGGTCGAGGCGCTTTTCCGGGGAGGGGATGTAGACCTTGCGGAGCTTGTCGAGGCAGATGGCCTCGGCCTCCTTGTCCGTGATGCGGCGGTGGGCACGCAGGGTCTCCACCATCTGGGTGCGCACGGTGAGCACCGGGTTGAGCGTCATCATCGGATCCTGGAAGATCATGGAGATGCGGTTGCCACGGATGGAGCGGATCTGCTCGATGCTCAGGCTCGCCAGGTCCGTGCCCTCGAAGACGATGTTCCCGCCGGAGATGCGCCCGGGCTTGGGGATGAGGTTGATGATGGAGAACCCGGTGAGGGACTTGCCCGCGCCGGACTCGCCCACCAGGCCCACCCGCTCGCCCTTGCCGACGGTGAAGCTGACGTCGCGCAGGGCCTGGACCACCCCGCGCCGCATGGCGAACTCCACCTTGAGATTGTTTACTTGAAGCAGGTTGTCCATGGGCTCATCCCTTGTAGAGCTTGGGGTTGAGGTAGTCCCGCAGCCAGTCGCCCAGGAGGTTGATCACCAGCACGAGCACCACGAGGCAGACCCCGGGGAAGAGGGTGATCCACCAGGAGCCGGAGAAGATGTACTCGAACCCGGCGTTGATGAGCGAGCCGAGCGAGGGCATGGTGATGGGCATGCCCAGGCCCACGAAGGAGAGCGCCGCCTCGGTCATGATGGCGTTGGCCACCTGGATGGTCGAGATGACGAACACCGGGGA
Source organism: Desulfovibrionaceae bacterium (assembly GCA_050253205.1). Classification (GTDB taxonomy): domain Bacteria; phylum Desulfobacterota; class Desulfovibrionia; order Desulfovibrionales; family Desulfovibrionaceae; genus JAHJKV01. The sequence continues at coordinate 5,434 of JBFWJM010000150.1, read as the reverse complement.
AAGGGTGTTGGGCAGGATGTGGCGGAACATGATCCGCCGCTTGGAGAGCCCGATGACCCGCGCGGCCTCCACGTATTCCTTCTTCTTCTCCGCCAGCACCGAGGCGCGCACCGTGCGCGCGTATTGCGGCCACTCCGCCAGGCCGATGATCACGATGAGCATGGGCACGGCCACGGTTTCGTAGTTGCCCACGCCGAAGGCCGATTGGAACACGGCGGAGATGAAGATGGCCACCATGTAGCTGGAAAAGCTGAGCTGCACGTCCGCCAGGCGCATGAGCGCGGCGTCGATCTTGCCGCCGAAGTAGCCGGAGGTCAGGCCGATGACGATGCCGAGCACGGCCTGCATGACCACCGCGCCGATGCCGATGATCAGGCTCACGCGCATGCCGTAGAGCAGGGTGGACCACATGTCGCGGCCCTGGGCGTCCGTGCCGAGCGTGAACTGCGCGTCCGCCCCGTCAACCCAGATGGGCGGCTTTTCGCCGTTGATGATGTCGAAGGTGGAGGGGTCGTAGGGGTTGTAATCCGCGAAGAGCGGCGCGCCGAAGCCGAGCACGAGCAGCACGAGCAGCACCAGGAAGCTCGTGAGCGCGGTTTTGGAGTGCAGGAAGTCGTGCAGGAAGTACGACTGCCGGAAGCGCTGCCAGCGAGTGCGGGTGGTGGTGGCTGCCATGGTGTTCATCATTTCCTCCCCGTGATGCGCACGGTGGGGTTCACGAGGCCGTAGATGATGTCGACCACGGTGTTGACCAGGGTGAAGATGAAGCCCACCACCACGAGGTAGGCGACCATGAGCGAGGAGTCGCCCCGGTCCACGGCTTCGATGAACATGAAGCCCATGCCCTGCCACTGGAACACCGTCTCCGTGAGGATGGTGAAGGCGACCATGATGCCGAGCTGCACGCCGCCCACGGTGATGACCGGCAGCAGCGTGTTCTTGAAGGCGTGGACGATCCAGACCCGGCGCGGGGCCAGGCCCTTGGCCCAGGCGAACTTGATGTATTCGTTCTCCAGCACCTCCAGCATCTCGCTGCGGATGAGCCGGATGAACAGCGGCAGCATGATGGAGGAGAGCGCCACCGTGGGCATGATCAGGTGCCGGAGGCCGTCCGCCGTCAGCAGGCCGGACTCCCAGCCGTGGATGTTCACCGTATCTCCCCGGCCGAAGCTGGGCAACCAGTGCAACTCCACGGAAAAGATGTAGATGAGCATGATGGCCGTGAGGAACACGGGGATGGACACGCCGATGGTGCTCGCGCCCATGACGAACTTGGCGAAGAGCGCGCGCGGGCGGATGGCGCAGTAAATGCCCAGCGGCACCGAGAGCGCCACGATGAGCAGCGCGGAGCAGAACACGAGCTCCAGCGTGGCCGGGGCCTTCTTGAGGATCACCTCCATGGCGGGCTTCTGGTAGAAGAAGCTGCGGCCGAGGTCGCCCTGGGCGGCGTTTTTCAAAAACCGGCCGAACTGGACCATGAACGGGTCGTTCAGGCCGAGGCGGTCCTTGATGGCGTCTATCTCCTCGGCGGAGACGGACATGCCGGTCATTTCTCGCACGGGATCGCCGAGATTCTGCTTGATGGCGAACCCGATGAACGCGATGACGAGCATGACCAGGATCGCCTGTGCGATGCGCCGGATGATGAAGGCTGTCATGGGTTGGTCCTCGGGGCTGGATCGGTTGACGGGTTCGACGGGAGAGGGCGGCTCCCGCCCCCGCGCATCACGAGGGGGACCCGAAGGCCCCCCTGCGATGCGTGCTCTGCCGTGCCGGATGGCTCCGGCCCGGGATTATTCGACGACCAGGTCTCCCCAGTAGGGGAAGTTCTGGATGTTGACGATGTCGGCGGTGTTCATGCCCTTCTTGGAGGCCCAGGAGAGCTTCTGCCAGTGCAGGGGCACGTAGGCGGCGTCGTCGTAGAGGATCTGTTCCACTTCCTGCAGCATGGCGCTGCGCTTGGCGGGGTCGGTCTCCACGTTGGCGGCGTTCACCAGTTCGTCGACCTTGGGGTTGCAGTAGTTGCCGGAGTTGTACTGGCCCTTGCCCGTTTCCTTGTTGGGGCACATGACGAGATACTCGGAGTAGTTGGCGGAGTCCTCGGTGTCCGGGTGCCAGCCGATCATCTGGATGTCGGCCACCTGGGCGTCGAACTCGTCCCAGTACTGCGCCTTGGGCATGGTCTTGAGGCTGATCTTGATGTTGATCTTGCTCATCATGGAGACGAACGCCTCGGAGATCTTCTCGTCGTTCACGTAGCGGTTGTTCGGGGAGATCATGGTGCACTCGAAGCCGTCGGCGTAGCCCGCCTCGGCCATGAGCGCCTGGGCCTTCTCCAGGTCGTAGCGCGGGGTCAGGGCGGGGTTGTACCCGGCGAGGCCCTCGGGGCCCTGCTGGCCGGCGGCCACGGCGAAACCCTTCATGATGTTGTCCACGACGCCCTGGTTGTTGTACGCGTAGCACATGGCCAGGCGGACCTTCTGGTTCTTGAAGGCCTCGACGCGGTTCTGGTTCAGCTGGAAGGTGATGATGCGCGAGCCGCCCATGGTCACCAGCTGGAGGTCTGCGGAGGAGGCGATGCGGTCGAGGTCCTGCGGCGGGATGGGCGTGGCCCAGTCGATGTCGCCGGAGAGCAGCGCGGCCACGCGGGTGGCGTCATTGGCGATGGGGGTCAGGATGATCTGGTCCACGTTGCCGGTGTTGGCGTCCCAGTAGTCCGCAAAGCGGTCGAAGACCATCTTCACGCCCTGCTCGCGGGAGGTGACCACGTAGGGGCCCGTGCCGGACTCGTTGATGTTGGCGAAGGAGTAGTCGGTCTTGACGATGGCGTCCTTGGCCTGGCCCTTGTCGTCGGTTCCGGAGTAGAAGGCGGAATCCATGGGGAAGACGTAGGTGCAGGTGGCGAGCACCAGGCCGTAGGGGCTCTTGGTGATGATGTCCACGGTGTAGTCGTCCACGGCCACCGGGGTATCGAAGACCTCGAAGATGCCCTTGAAGTCGCCGGACTGCTTCAGGCGGTTCACGGTCCAGACCACGTCCTTGGCGGTCATCTCATTGCCGGAGTGGAACTTCACGCCGTGCTTCAGGTGGAAGCGCATGGTCAGGTCGTCGATCTGCTCGTAGCTGTCGGCCAGGCGCAGCTCCAAGGAGCCGTCCTGGGCCCAGCGCACCAGCGGGTCGAACACGAGGTGCGAGTACTGGAGCATGCCGCCGGAGAGCTGCACGTGCGGGTCCAGGGAGACGGGGTCGGCGTCCAGGGCGAGGCGCAGGACCTTGCCTGCGGGAGCGGCGGGAGCCTGCTCGGCGGCGGGGGCTTCGGCCTTCTCTTCGGCTTTCTTTTCCTCGCCTGCGCCGCAGCCCGCCATGACGAGGGCGGCCAGGGCGAGAGCGGCGAGCAGCACCAGGGTGCTCTTCTTCCACATTCCTCTCATACTTTCCTCCATGTAGAAATTGTTCGGGGCCCGGCGCATGGGCGGCTTTGCCGCACGGTTCGCGCCTTTCCCGGCGGCTCCGTCGGGAAATCGTGGGTCAGGGTTCTCTAGCAGGAATTAAACACTTTGGAAACACCCCGGGGGGCCGATATGCCCTGCTGTGACAATCGATTCGTACCCTGTTCGTTCGGCGGTATCGACGGGTGAACGGTTGTCAGTTCTCCTCCCGGGAAAGGGTGCTGATCTGAACAGTGTTCATGTTGCGCACGGTGACGAATGAGTGTCGGACCACTGCCTATGCAAGCGGGGAGGAAACGGCTATCCTGCCCCGCAGCCCGCCGGAGAGCGGGAGGAGCGTTCATGGAAAACCCCCGCATTGACCAGAAAAAGGCCTATATTTTCGGATTGTTGACAGTTCTGCTCTGGTCCACCGTGGCCACGGCCTTCAAGCTCGCCCTGGAGGAGATGACCCCGGCGCAGCTGCTCTTCTGGGCGGCGCTGGTCTCCCTTGTGGTGCTGGGCGGCGTGCTCGCGGCGCAGGGGCGGCTGGGGCTCGTGCTGGGCGGCACGCGGCGGGACTACCTGCGCTCCCTGGCGCTCGGGGCCGTGAACCCCTTCCTCTATTACCTGGTGCTCTTCGCCGCGTACGACCGCCTGCCCGCGCAGGAGGCCCAGCCCCTCAACTACACCTGGGCCATCACCCTGGCCCTGCTCTCCGTGCCGTTGCTGAAGCAGCGCATCGCCAGGACGGACTTCGCGGCCGCGTTCATCGCCTACGCCGGAGTGGTGGTCATCTCGACCCACGGCGATCCGCTCTCCATGCACTTTTCCGATCCGCTGGGCGTGGCGCTGGCCCTGGGCTCCACCGTGCTCTGGGCGCTCTACTGGATCGGCAACGCCAGCGAACGTCGAGACCCGGTGGCCGCCCTGTTCCTCAACTTCGCCTTCGGCGTGCCGCTCATCGGTCTCTGGTGCGGCTTCACGGACGGCTTCGCCATCCCCCTCCGGGGCGGGCTCGCCGCCGCCTACGTGGGCGTGTTCGAGATGGGCATCACCTTTGTCACCTGGATCATGGCGCTCCGGTATTCCGAGAACACGGCCAAGGTGGGCAACCTCATCTTCCTCTCGCCGTTTCTCTCGCTCATCTTCATCTCCACCATCCTCGGCGAGGAGATCCTGCCGTCCACCTTCGTGGGCCTGGGGCTCATCGTGGCGGGGCTCGTGGTCCAGGTCAGGGGCAGGCCAGCGGCCTAGTTGCGCACGCAGCGCACCAGGTTCATGACCCGGATTTCATCCTCCTGGCCGCCCTGGCGGTCGCCGCGCTTCCGGGCCATGGTCTTGGGGTCGCTGCGCTGCGCGCCCGCGCCGTGCACGTCCACGCCCGAGTCCGATATCCCCTTGCCGAAGCAGACGTAGACCGCCTGGTCCACGCTGTCGCCGAGTGTGGTGGAGGTCCAGTACCAGGCCGCCGGGTCGCTCTGCGCGAGCGCCTCGGGAGTGGCCGGGATGCGCGAGTAATCCAGCACGTATTGCAGCTCCTTGGCGTTGGGCAGCCGCCAGTCGTCGTGCCCGGCGAGCTGGAGCCCCTCGCAATAGGCCAGGGCTGCGGGCCAGTCTCGCGTGGTGCCGTCGTCCTCCCGCTGCCAGACGAGCCCGGAGCTGCGGTCCGTCACGGTGCCGTCGCCGTTGTCCGCGAAGTCGTTGGCTCCGTACTCCGGCCCGCGCACGCAGCGGTAGAACTGGCTGACGGGCCCTCCGGTGGGCGCGCATTTGATGCGCCCGTCCAGGAAGTTGACGAAGAAGGCCGTCTGCTCCCCGCGTCCCCAGAGGTTCCCCTCGTAAATGGTGGAGGTCCATGTCTGGCCCATCATCCCCGGGTGGTGGGTGGAGGCGAAGCGGTCCTTGGAGCTCAGGGACTCGGGCTGTCGGATGTCGAAGTGGGTGGTGTCCATGTACGGCTTGACGCTCGCCGCGCCGTCGAAGGTGATGAGCGAATAGAGCTC
>JBFWJM010000149.1:0-7910 GCA_050253205.1 Desulfovibrionaceae bacterium | reverse complement strand
GATCGCCCGGCCCCGCGCCGATGAGATATACTTTGGACATGTGGTTTCTCCGGACTCGCCGGTTTCATGTTCGTTCGGTTGAGAGCCTAGGACATGACCGACATGAGCCGCGCCTTGAGCTGCTCCATCTTCTCGAAATCGTCCTGCATCTTGGCGAGCTTCTCGCGCTCCTTCTCCACCACGTCCGCCGGGGCGTTGTTGGTGAAGCCGGGGTTGCCGAGCTTCTTTTCCACGCCGCCCAGGTCCTTCTCCAGCTTGGCGAGCTTCTTTTCCAGTCGGCCCAGCTCGGCCTCGAAGTCCACCTTGCCCGTGAGCGGCACGTAGAGCTCGTTGCCGCGCACCACGGCCGTGCCCGAGGCCTTGGGGCCCTTCACGTCCGGGCCCAGCGTGATGTTCTCGATGCGCCCCAGGAAGCGCACGAGCCCGCCGTTTCGCTCCAGCACCTCGCGGTCTTCCTCGCCCGTGGTGCGCACGAGCAGGTCGAGCTTCACGGCCGGGTCGATGAGCAGCTCGGTGCGGATGTTGCGCGCGGCGGAGATGACGCCCATGAACAGCTCCATCTCCCCAGCCGCAGCCGGGTCTTGCCGCTCGCCAAAGGCGGGCGGGTACGGCATGGTGGCGATGTCGTCCCGCTCCGTGCCGGGGAGCGAGGCCCATATCTCCTGGGTGATGAACGGCATGATCGGGTGGAGCAGCACCAGGGCCTCGGCCAGCACGGTGCGCAGCACGGCCTGGGTGGCCGCCTTCTTCGCCTCGTCTTCCCCATACAACTCGGGCTTGATCATCTCCAGGTACCAGTCGCACAGCTCGTTCCAGATGAACCGATAGAGGGTCTGGGCCATGTCGTTGAAGCGGTAGGCCGTGACAGCCTCACGCACCTCCACTTTGACCTCTTCCAGGCGGTGGAGAATCCAGCGGTTGGCCAGACCTTCGATGATCTTCGGCTTTCCGCCGTCCATGTCCTCTGGCAGGTTCATGAGCGCAAATCTTGCCGCGTTCCAGATCTTGTTGGCGAAGTGGCGGTTGCCCTCGATGCGCTCCTCGGCGAGCTTGATGTCGCGCCCCATGGCCGCAAACGCCGCCAGGGTGAATCTGAGGGCGTCGGTTCCGTACTTGTCGATCATGTCCACGGGGTCGATGACGTTGCCCGTGGACTTGGACATCTTCTTGCCGTCCTTGTCGCGCACCAGGGCGTGGATGTACACGTCGTCAAACGGCACGTCGCCCATGAAGTGGATGCCCATCATCATCATGCGCGCCACCCAGAAGAACAGGATGTCGAACCCGGTGACGAGGCAGGAGGTGGGGTAGTAGAAATCGAGGTCCTTGGTTTTCTCCGGCCAGCCCAGGGTCGAGAACGGCCACAGCGCCGAGGAGAACCAGGTGTCGAGCACGTCCGGGTCCTGGGTCAGATTGGAGCCGCCGCACTTGGTGCAGGTCGTGGGGTCGGTTTCGGAGACGATGAGCTCGCCGCAGGCCTCGCAGGTCCAGGCCGGGATGCGGTGGCCCCACCATATCTGGCGCGAGATGCACCAGTCGCGGATGTTGTCCAGCCACTCGTAATAGGTCTTGGACCAGTGCTCGGGGTAGATTTTCGTCCTGGAGGGAACGGCCGCCCGGGCCTTCTCGGCCAGGGGCTTCATGGCCACGAACCACTGGGTGGAGACGAAGGGTTCCACGGTCTCGTGGCAGCGGTAGCACTCGCCCACGGCGTTTTCGTAGTCCTCCACTCCCGCCAGCAGGCCCAGGGCGTCGAGGTCGGCCACCACGGCCTCGCGGGCCTTGTCCTTGCGCAGGCCGCGATACTTCTCGGGCGCGTTCTCGTTGACGAAGCCCTTGGAATCCAGCACGGAGATGACGGGCAGGTCGTGCTTCTTGCCCAGGTCCCAGTCGTTGTGGTCGTGGCCGGGGGTCACCTTGAGGCAGCCCGTGCCGAACTCGGTGTCCACGTAGCTGTCGCCGATGATGGGAATCTCGCGGTCCACCAGGGGCAGGCGCACGGACTTGCCGATGAGCTGGTTGAAGCGCTCGTCCTCGGGGTTCACGGCCACGGCCGTGTCGGCCAGCATGGTCTCGGGCCGGGTGGTGGCCACGGTGACGGTGCCGGAGCCGTCGGCCAGGGGGTAGCTGATGTGCCAGATGAAGCCCTTGCGCGGCTGGTGCTCCACCTCGTCGTCGGCCAGGGCGGTGTGGCAGCGGTTGCAGAAGTTGATGAGGTACTCGCCCTGGTAGACGAGGCCTTCCTCGTAGAGCCGCACGAAGACCTTGCGCACGGCCTCGGGCAGGGTGCCGCCGAAGGTGAAGCGCTCGCGCGTCCAGTCCACGGAGGCGCCCATGCGCCGTATCTGGTTCAGGATGGTGCTGCCCTTCTCCTCGCGCCAGGCCCAGACGCGCTCGATGAACGCCTCGCGGCCCAGGTCGTCGCGGGTTTTGCCTTCCTTCTTCAGCTCCCGCTCCACCACGTTCTGGGTGGCGATACCCGCGTGGTCCGTGCCGGGAACCCAGAGCACGTTCTTGCCCTGCTGCCGGGCGAAGCGGCAGAGGATGTCCTGGAGCGTGATGTTGAGCGCGTGGCCCATGTGCAGCACGCCCGTGACGTTGGGCGGTGGGATGACGATGGAATAGTGCTCGCCGCCGTCCTCGGGGCGGGCGGTGAAGGTGCCCTGCTCCTCCCAGTGGGAGCTCCATTTCCGTTCCACGGCCCAGGGCTCGTAGCCCTTGGAGAGTTCGGGTTTGGCCATCTCGCTGCTGCTCCTTGAAAGAAATATGTCGCTGGGTCCGGCTGCGCCGCGCCGAAGAGCCCGGCCGTCCCGCCGCCGAGTCTGCGGCGCGGCTGGCGGGCTTGCAACGGCCCGGACCCCCTGATAGCGTGCGGAACACCCTAGCCGGAGCGTGTCGGATGTCAAGCACCTACGTTTATTGGGACGAATCCCACTTCTGGGGCCTCATGGCCGTTCGCGCGCTGCGCGAATGGGGCGTGCCCCATCGCCTCGTGCGAGGGATTGAGATAGCCCAGGGCCTGCTTGCTGACAACCCCCCGGCGCTGCTGCTCGTGCCGGGGGGCCGCGCGCGCGGCAAGGCGGCGCGCCTGGGCGAGGCCGGGCGCGAGGCCGTGCGCCGCTATGTGGGCTCCGGGGGGCGCTACCTGGGGTTCTGCGGCGGGGCGGGCCTGGCCCTCACGGGCGGCGGGCTCGGCCTCTGCCCGTGGACGAGAAAGCCCTTTGAGAACCGCCTCCAGCATTTCCTCTCCGGGCACATCCACGCCACGCTGGACATGGGCAGCGACCTGGTTCCCGGGAGCCTGGGCGAGGGCGCGCTGCTGCCCGTGTGGTGGCCGGGGCAGTTCAACCCCGGAGAGGCCCCCGGAGGCGCGGTGCGCACCCTGGCGGCCTTTGGCGCGCCCGGGCCGGACTTCTGGGTGGCGGACCTGGCCCTCTCCTCCCTGCCCGAGGGCACCATGGCCGACTGGGAGGCCGAGTACGGCATCCGCATCCGGCCCGATTTTCTTCGCGGGCATCCGGGCGTGATCCACGGCACGTACGGCGAGGGGGAATACGTGCTCAGCTACGCGCACCTGGAGACCCCGGCCTCGCCCCAGGCCAACGCCTGGCTGGCGCACCTGCTGGGGCGCTTCCTGGGCATGGCCCCTCCCGGCGGCCCGCTCACAGCCTGGAACCTGGCCGAGCGGCCCGTGCGCTGGGAAGACCCCGCCCTGCTCGCCGCGCGCGCGGCCCTGAAGGGGCTCATCGCCACCGGGCGCGACCAGCTGCTGCTCTTCTGGCGCACACCGTGGCTGCTGGGCTGGCGGCGGGGCATACCCGGCGCGTCCATCAACGCGCTTTACGCCCTGGTCTGCGAGCTGCTGGCCCGCGAGCCCTCGGGCGCGGCCCTGGCCTTCTGGGAGGAGCGCGCCGAGGGGTTCGCCAGGGGCATGGGCATCCTCGCGCCGGGCGCGCGCGGGCTGCTCCTGGCCGAGCGGCTGGCCATGACCGTGCTGCACTCGGAGGCCGACGCCGTGCCCGGCCTGGCCGAGCGGCGCGAGCTGCTCTTCGGCCCCGCGCCCATGGGCGGCGGCGTGCACGGCGAGCTGCTCGCCGCGCTGGAAGACCTCTACGCCCTGTAGCGATCCATATCTATTCGGGAAAATCAGGAAAGTCCGCGTAGTCCACGCGCTCCAGCGCCAGGCCGTGGGCCGGGGCCGTGGCCGGGGCCAGGGTCCTGTCGCCGCGCTCCAGCAGGGCGGGCACGTCCTCTGGCGCGAGCTTGCCGCGCCCCACGGCCGCCAGGCAGCCCACCATGTTGCGGACCATCTGCTTGAGGAACCCCGTGGCCGAGAAGCGCCAGACCACCTCCCCCGTGAACACGCCCGCCGAGCGCGCGCAGGACGTGACCTCCCGCACGGTGGATTCCACCTCGGTGCCCGCGTTCTGGAAGGCGGCGAAGTCGTGCTCGCCGAGCAGCAGCGCGGCCGCGCGGTCCATGCGCTCCAGGTCCAGCGGGCCGCAGGCCCAGACGAACATCCGGCGCTGGGGAGGCAGGGGCGCGGAGCATGGCCAGAGGGTGTAGGCGTAGGTCTTGCCCGTTGCCGAGTAGCGGGCGTGGAAGGTCTCGGAAACGGCCCCGGCCGCGAGCACGCGCACGTCCGGCGGCAGGTTGGCGTTGAGCGCACGGACCCAGGGAATGGCCGAGGCCTCGCCGGGCGCGTCGAAGTGGGCGGTCTGGCCCAGGGCATGGACCCCGGAATCCGTGCGGCCCGAACCATGAACCCGCACCGGGCTGCCGAGGATGGCCCCCAGCGCCTCCTCCAGCTCGCCCTGCACGGTGCGGCCCTCTGCCTGCACCTGCCAGCCGTGGAAGGCGCTGCCGTCGTAGGCGATGCACAGCCGGAAGCGGGCCATGGGCAGGGCTACTGCCCCTCGAAGGGCACGCGGAGCTGGGTCAGGGCCTCGGAGAGCTGCGCGGCGCGGCGGGTTTCGATGAATCCGAGAATCTCGCCCGCCTGCCTGCCGCCGAGCCCGGCGAGAATCTTCACGGCCAGGTCGGTGTTCATGGTTTCCAGCACGGCGGCGGCGGACTTGGCCTTCATGTTCGCATAGGCCTTGATGAGCTTCTGCACCCGCTCGTCCTTCTCGCTCTTGACCTCGTCGAGCAGGGACCTGAGCTGGGCGTTGAGATTTTCGAGCTCGCTGGTCTTGGCGTCGAGCTGCGCTTCGAGTTCATTGAGGGTGCGCTCCTTGGCGGCCAGCTCCTCCTCGCGCTTCTTGAGCACCTGCCAGTCGGATTCGTCCATGCCCGCAGGCTTCTGGTCCAGGACGGTATCGCTGAGCACGCGGCTGCGGTCCGCCCCGGCCTCGCGCACGGCCTGGGACTGGGCGTCCGCCTGGTTCTGGGTGGGGTCCTGGGCCGGGTCCTGGGCGGCGTTGGGGTCGGTTGCCGGGTCTGTTGCCGGGTCGGCGGCAGGGTCGGCTGCGGGCGTGGCCGTCTGGGCCTCGGCCACCCCGGGCACGGCGGCCACCGGGCCGAGCATGCCCTCGGTCAACTTCCCGACGCCCAGGGCACCGAGCACCGTCAGCTTCACGGCGGCAAGCAGGAGCAGCAGCCACAGCGCTTTAGATATCTTCACGCCCATGCCGAATGGCAGCCAACTCATCGAATTCTTTCTGTTCCTTGAGGTATTGCTCATGCTCATGCCTTGCCGCTTGGGTTTCCTTGAGTTTTTCGAGGAGCTTGCGGTCCCGCGACCGTTCCAGCGCATCCTGGCGGCATTTTTGCAATTTCAGGGCCAACGCGGCCAGGGCTGCCCGCGCGGCGGAGAGGTCCTGCTCCAGGGCGGTCTTGTATTGCCGCCAGAGCCAGAGCTCCTGGGTGCTGGGGTTCTTTTGCAACCCCTGGGCGCTGTGGACCTGGAGCTTGGCCGCGAGGTTGTCCGCCTCGGCCTTCTTGGCGTCGTGCACCATCTGGGCGCGGGCCAGCGCGGCCACGGCCTCGTCCTCCTGGACGCGCCGAAATTCGAGCACCTTTTCGAGCTTGAAGGCAAAGGGCTTGGCCATGCCTCCTCGTGCCACGAAACCGCGCCCGGGCGCAAGAAGGCCGGGCAACCCGGCCTCCGGCGCACCGTCAGGCCAGGGGCCTGCCCGCCAGGCCGCAGAAGCCGGAGGTCTTGGAATCGTCCAGCCAGCGCCACATCATGCACTGCGCCCCCTGGCAAAACTTCATCTTGTCGTCGTGGGTCTTGAGCAAGGGACAGTAGCGGAACTTGGCCTCGTTCTCGGGATACATGGCACCCTCCTGGGCGGTTTTCGCCCCCCGGGCATGCGCGGGGCGGCACCGCAAGCGTAGCCGCGCGCACGGGCCGTGGCAAGCCCCTGGCAGAGGCGCGCCATCATAGGCGGAAGCGGGCGCAAATGGACAGCAATGGGCAGGAAATGCGGGTGGGGGCAACAGCCCGGGATCAGTCGAAGTCCTTGAGCGAGGCGCGCCGCACGGCCGCCCCGCCAAAGCGCCGCCGGACCTCGTCCACGGCGGACTCCAGGCCCGCGTCCTTCCTGGGGGAGCGCTCGTCCAGCAGAGAGAGGCTGCGCTCGCGCTGGCCGAAGCCCGAAACCCCCACGCCGATGAGCCGCAGGGGGCGGTGCAGCGTCACCTTGCCGAGCAGCTCCAGGGCGGCGCGGTGGATGGAGCGGGTGTCGTTGACGGGATCGGGGAGCGTGTGGCTGCGGGTGATCTGCTTGAAGTCGTTGAACTTGAGCTTGATGGTCACGGTGCGGCCCGCCTTGCCGTGGCGGCGCAGGTCCGCAGCCACGCGGTCCGCCTGCCTGAGCAGCCAGCGGGAGAGGGCCTCGCGGTCCAGGAGGTCCTTGTCAAAGGTGTTCTCTGCGGAGCAGGACTTGATCTCCGTCTCCGGGGTCACGCCCGAGGGGTCGATGCCCCGGGCGCGGTCGCACAGTGCCAGGCCCATGCGCCCGAGGTGCTGCTCCCAGAAGGCCGGAGGGTGGCGCAGCACGTCCGCCGCGAACTCCACGCCATAGGCCGCCAGGGTCTCGGCCGCGCGCTTGCCCACCCCCGGAATCCTGCCCACGGGCAGGCTGCGGAGGAAGGGTTCCACCTGTTCGGGGCGGATGATGTAGAGGCCGTCGGGCTTGTCCATGTCCGAGGCGATCTTGGCCAAAAAGCGCACGGGCGCGGCCCCCACGGAGCAGGTCAGGCCCGTGGCGCGCTTGACCTCGGCCTTGATCCTGCGGCCCAGGTCCTCCACGGGGCCGAAGAGGCCCTCCAGGCCCGTGGCGTCCAGGTAGGCCTCGTCCACGCTGGCCTGCTCCACCACCGGGGAGAAGGAACGCAGCACGGCCATGACCTCGCGGGATTTCTCCTTGTAGCGCGACATCCTGCCCGGGAGGAAGATGCCCTGCGGGCAGAGGCGTCGGGCCTGCACGGCGGGCATGGCCGAGCGCACGCCGTACTTGCGGATTTCGTAGGAGGCGGCGGAGATGACACCCCTGTCGCTGGTGCCGCCCACAGCCACGGGCTTGCCGCGCAGCTCGGGGTTGTCGAGCTGCTCCACGGAGGCGAAAAACGCGTCCATATCGATGTGCAGAATCCACCGGGGTGGAATCGTTTTGTCGGAGCTGCCGGGCATGGGCGGATCATAGCAGAAGGCAGTGGGGCCTTAAAGGGGGCGAAAGGGGGGGCCGGGCAGGACGGTGCAGGTCGGGGCAGGACAAGACAGGCTGGTCAGGCTGGGCGGCAGAGGGGAGGATGTTCGGGAGGTGCGGGCGGCTCGGGCGCGGGAGGAGCGTTCTCGTGCCGCGACCGAGACGTGCGCGGACGGCGGGGCGATCCGAGCGGCGCGAAAGGCCCGTTGCCGCCCACGCACAAACGGTCCCCGCCCACACCCCCCCCACCCGCCCCCC
>JBFWJM010000148.1:0-8020 GCA_050253205.1 Desulfovibrionaceae bacterium | reverse complement strand
CGTGCTCACGGCCATCATGGTCACGGGCCGGGCGGGCTCGGCCATGACCGCCGAGATCGGGGTCATGCGCATCTCCGAACAGATCGACGCCCTGGAGATCATGGGCATCAACCCCATGGTCTACCTGGTGAGCCCCAAGATGGCCGCCTGCCTCATCTCGTTCCCCATCCTCACGGCCCTCTTCGACCTCATCGCCATCTTCGGCGGCTGGCTCACGGGAGTCTCCCTGCTGGGGGCCAACGAGGGGGTCTACCTCTACCGCGTGGAGCAGTCGCTGAACCTGGACGACATCATCGGCGGGTTCATCAAGGCCCTGGCCTTTGCCGTGGTGGTCTGCACGGTGAGCTGCTACCAGGGCTACTTCACCCATCTGCGCAAGGACGGCGTGGGCCCCGAGGGCGTGAGCCAGGCCACCACCCAGGCCGTGGTCATGAGCTGCGTGCTCATCCTCGTTTCAGACTACATACTCACCTCGCTGCTCTGGTAGAATTCGCATGGGCACCCCGAAATTCGACATCGTCATGAAGGACCTGGAAGTCGGCTACGGCGACAAGGTCATCGTGGGCGGCATCAACGTGACGCTTCCGGCGGAGAAGATTTCCGTCATCCTGGGGGGCTCGGGCTGCGGCAAGTCCACCCTGCTCAAGCACCTGCTCAAGCTCCACCCGGCCATTTCCGGTGCCATCAGCATCGCCGGGCACGACATCAGCACACTCTCGGCCGGGGACTGGTCCTGCCTCAAGCTCCGGCTCGGCCTGCTCTTTCAGGACGGGGCGCTGCTCGGCTCGCTGACCCTGGGGGACAACATCGCCCTGCCGCTGCGAGAGCACACCCGCATGGACAAGCGGCGCGTGGCCGAGGTGGTCCAGGCCAAGCTCGGGCTCGTGGGCCTGGCGGAGGCCGCCGGGCTCTACCCCAACCAGCTCTCCGGCGGCATGCGCAAGCGCGGCGGCCTGGCCAGGGCCATGGTCATGGACCCCAAGGTCCTGTTCTGCGACGAACCCACCTCCGGGCTCGACCCCATCAACTCCGCCGAGCTGGACCAGCTCCTGCTGGAGCTCAACCGCCGCTTCGGCATCACCATCGTGATAGTCAGCCACGACCTGGCGAGCATGCGCGCCATTGCGGACCACGTGGTGGTGCTCGGGGAGGGGCGCGTGCTCTTTGACGGCCCCGCCGAAGAGCTGGAGCGCACCGAGGACCCGTACCTGCGGCGCTTCCTGGACCGCCTGGCGGAGCAGCGCTCCACCCCCAGGCTGACCCAGCCGCCCCTGGAGCAGTCCCTGTTCAAGCGTGACTGCGCGCATTTCTGGGAGGGCTCCCGCGAGCCATAGGCCAACGAACGAGGAACGGACATGAAAAAATACAGCAAGGAAGTGGCCGTCGGGGTCTTCGTGTTCATCGGCATCCTGTGCATCACGTACATGAGCGTGAAGCTCGGCAACGTGAAACTCTTTTCCGATGACTACTACACCCTCACCGCGCCCTTCACCAAGATCACGGGGCTGAAGATCAACGCCCCGGTGAACATGTACGGCGTGGAGGTGGGCTACGTCTCGGCCATCTCCCTGGACCTTGAGGGGGAGAACACGCGCTCCATCCCCGTGGCCGTGGTGGAGATGCAGGTCCGCAAGGAATACGCCATCGACGAAGAGGCCACCGCCAGCATCAAGACCTCGGGATTGATCGGCGACAAGTTTGTGGATATATCCCTCGGCATGGGCCTGGACATGCTCAAGGACGGGGATGTCATCTTCGACACCAATCCGGCCATCGACCTGGAAGACCTCATCGGCAAGTTCGCCACCAGCGACCAGTAACCCCAACCCGACGGATTCCCGCATGAAGAAGATTATCCAGCCCCTGAAGACCGCGATGCTGGCCGCCATGCTGGCCGCCATGCTGCTCTTTGCAGCCACGGCCCACGCCGGAACGCCCACGGAGGCGCTTAAAACCGGGCTGGACAAGCTCATCTCCGTGCTCAAGGACCCGCAGTACGAGCACCCGGAGCAGGGGGTCTACGACGAGCAGCTCGAAGCGCTGCGCTCCTCGGTGCACGGGTTTTTCGACTTCCGCGAGCTGACCCGCCGCGCCGTGGGCCGGACCTGGCTGCAATTCACCCCCGAGCAGCAGGACAGGCTCACCGCCACCTTCACCACGCTGCTGGAGAAGACCTACATCCGCAAGCTCAACAAGGACTTCCTCCAGGAGCTCAACAATTTCAGCGTGGACTCCATCGATTTCACCAGCGAGCAGATCAAGGGCAACCTCGCCATGGTCAACAGCACGCTGCACCTGACGGACAAGGACCTCGCGGTTGACTTTCGGCTCATAAACAAGCAAGAAACGTGGTGGGTCTACGATGTCATCGGGGAGGGGCTGACCCTGCTCGGCATCTACAGGGACGAATTCCGCAACGCGCTGCTCAACCAGACACCCGATGAGTTGATCGCCTCGCTTGAGGAACGCATCAAGGCCGTCGAGAAAAACAGGGACGAGTCGGCGCAGCAATAGCGTCGTGCATACAGGAACGAGGCGAGCATGAAACGACTGGTTGCGACACTGCTTTTGACGGGAGCGCTCCTGGTTCCCGCCGGGGCGATGGCCGACGCGAACACTGCGGCAGAGCCCACCGAGCTTGCCCAGGTCTGGGGCGAGGAGTCCTTTGACGAGGCCTTCGACGCCCAGGGCAACACTCCCTCCAAGGACGGCGACATCGTCCAGCGCGTGCCCGACTCCATCGAAGGCTGGAACCGTTTCTGGTTCAATTTCAACGACGGCTTCTACTTCCACATCTTCAAGCCCCTGGCCCAGGGCTACTCCTACGTGGTGCCCGAGCGGCCCCGCGGCTGGGTGGAAAATTTCTTCGACAACCTCATGTACCCCGTGCGCTTCGTGAACTGCCTGCTCCAGGGCAAGTTCGAGTCCGCCGGGTACGAGACCTCCAAGTTCATCGCCAACACCTTCATCGGCCTGGGCGGCCTCGCGGACGTCACCGAGGGACGCCAGGTCAAGGGCGACCTCTCCACGGACCGCGAAGACTTCGGCCAGACCCTCGGGGCCTGGGGCGTGAAGAACGGCACCTACGTGGTCTGGCCGTTCCTCGGCTCCTCCACGGCGAGGGACACCGTGGGCATGGTGGGCGACTACTTCCTCACCCCGGTCTCCTACATCACGCCCTGGTACGACTCCCTGGCCGTGAAGAGCTACGAGACGCTGAACTCCCTGTCGCTGCGCATCGGCGAGTACGAGACCCTCAAGGAGGGCTCCCTTGATCCTTACGTGGCGCTCAAGTCCGCGTACCTGCGCATGCGCGAGCGCAAGGTCCAGCAGTAGGCCCAGCCCGGCGGCCATGGGCGCGAACCTCGCGCGGCCGCCAGCCCGGAGCCCGAACAGCCCGGACGAACCATGCGCATCGCGGTCATCTCCGACACCCACATGGACCAGCCCACGGGCTGGTTCCTGCGTTTGTTCGAGGAGGAGCTCCTGGCGGCGGACGTGCTCGTGCATTGCGGCGACATCACGGGCCTGGGCACCTGGAACCTCCTGCTGGCCCACCCCAGGCCCGTGGTGGCCCGGGGCAACTGCGACTGGCTGCCCGCCCTGGCCCGGGGCGTCGAGGAATTTCCGACCCTTTCCATCCCCGGCTTTCATCCCGGCGGCGAACCCTTCACCCTGGCCGCCTGCCACGGCTGGGGCCCGCGCTCCACGGTGGGGGAGCGCGCCGCCGCGCACTTCGGCCCGGGGTGGGACCTTGTCTGTTACGGCCACACCCACCAGCGCCATTTTTCCACGACGCACGGCGTGCCGCTGCTGAACCCGGGCTCCCTGGGCGAGTCGCGTTCCTGGGCCATGGTCGGCGTGGAGCCCGGCGGCGAGCCGGAGTGCGAGTTCCGTACCGTACCGGGTTGAGCCCGGGGCAATCCCTGAAGACTGCACCCAAGGACGTACTGTCGTCATGCAGAGACCGCCCTGGAGACGGCATCCGCAGGCACCGGGCCGCCAGCCAATGGCCGCGAGGGCTCCCGGAGTTGTCCTTGCCGTCGTGATCTGATCTTCCGCTGCCGATTTCCCTTTCGCCCTGGCCAGTTCCCAGCCGCTTTTGATCCTGCTCCGGCCGTGGTTTCTTTTTCACCGCTGCCCCCACGACCCCATTCCCACGTCGTATGGAGGAAACTGCCATCTATATTTGTGCGCTGCGGGGTGGTGTGCGCCGGGCGTGCAATACAGAGAGGGAATGTGTGAAGAGTGCCCTGGTGGGTATGGATCGCCCGGGAGGGGAAACACGGACCGGGAGCATGGGCAAACCGCGCAAAAAAGGCCGCGCCCTGGGGGACGCGGCCTTGTGCATGCATGGTCGGCGGTGGCTACTGCAGCAGCTCCGGGCGCACCACTTCGATGACGCCCGAGGCGTCGGCGTTGGCGAAGATGTGCTGCTGGAAGGCCACGTTGAGTTCGCGCCGGGCGATCTCTCCGGCGGTGCGCATCCACATGGCCTGCTCGGCCACCCACTGGGCCTCGCCGGGCTTGGTCACGTCCATGGCGCGGGCCACCACGAGGCCGCCGGGCACCTGATAGGGCGAGGGCAGCCACGCACCGGGCTTGGCCGCAAAGGCGTCCGCCACGATCTGGGCGTTGGCACCGGGCACGGGGATGGGCCCCGAGCGGGTGAAGGCCGCAGAGGTCTGGAAGGTGTGGTCCGTGTCCTGCCCGAGGAGGATGGCCTCGGCCCGGGTGCGGGCCAGGTCCTGTGCCGTGTCGAGCATGAGCTTGGCGCCGATCTCGCCGCGCACGTCCGCGATGGGCAGGGTCATGGGCGCGAGGTCGGCGGTCTTGACGGCCACCAGGTAGCCCTCCGTGAGGCGCACAGGGGTGTTGGAGACCTTGCCGATCTCCTGGGCGAAGAGCGCGTTGGCGGGTTCTTCGCCCAGGGAGAACTCCTGCTGGAGCTCCATCAGGGCCCTGGGTCCGGTGTGCTCCAGGGGCAGGCCCACGATCTCGGCCGTGCGGGCCAGGTCGTTGCCCTGCGAAAGGGCGGCGATGGCCTCCTCCACGGCGTCGTCCAGGCTCTCCAGCGCGCGCTGCTCGGAGATGCGCTCCACGATGATCTGGCGCGCCTCGTCCAGGGTGTAGGGCCGCGCTTCCTCCAGGGAGTGGAGCTTGAGGATGGCCAGGCCCTCGGTGGTGGGCACCGGGGCGCTGATGCCGCCGGGCTCCAGCCCGGAGAGCGCCTGGGACACGCCCGGGGGCAGGTCGTCCAGCGCGGAGGTCAGCTCCAGGGCACCGCCTGGGGCGGCCTGGTCGAAGGGCGTTCCGTCGGCCAGGGCCTGGAGCAGGGCCCGGGCCTGCCCGGCGGCCTCGTCCACGGACTCCTGGGTCGGATTGTCGCCCACGGCGATGAGGATTTCGCTGTAGGAGGCGGTGCGGGGCTGCATGAGCGTGGCCGCGAATTTTTCGTAGTGGTCGGCGATGTCCTGCTCGCTGACCTCCTGCTTGGCGGCCAGCCCCTTGGGGGTGAAGGCGATGTAGTCGAACTCGGCGCGCTGCGGCTGCTGGAAGAGGAACTGGTTTTCCTCATAGTATTTGACCACGGCGGCCGGGTCGACCTTGGCCTGGGCCAGGAAGGAGGCGGCCGGGATGCTCACGTACTCCAGGCTGGTCTTCTCGTTCTGCCACTCGAAGATGGCGTGGGCCTCGGCCTCGGAGGGCATGGCGGGCAGGGAGAGGAACCCGGCGAGCTTGCCTTTGAGCATCTCGTCCCTGGTGTCCTGCTCGAAGGCCTCGGGGTCGCGCACGATGCCCTTGTACTTGGCCAGGTCGAAGCCGCCGCCCTCGCTCTGGAAGGCGGACATGGTGCGAATGGCCTCGCGGACCTCCCCCTCGGTGACCACGATGCCGTGGTCCGCCGCGAACTGTCGCAACAGCTCGTTGCGCGCCAGAGAGCCGAGCACGGCCTGGCGGGTTTCGGGCGTCTGGGATTCCTGCTGTTGGAGCACGCGCTGGAACTCCTGCACCGTGATGGGCGCACCGTTGACGTAGGCCACGACCGGGTCTTCCCCGCCGCCGGGCCCGGCGAAGGCGAAGATGAAGGCGAGGATGATCACGCCGAAGATGATCTTGATGCCCCAGCTCTGGGCGTTTTCGCGCATCTTGTCCAGCATGGTGCCGATCCTTGTGATTGTTGCCGTGGGGCCGGGCTTACGCCTGGCGGCCGCGCACGTGGTTGAGCAGTCCGCCCGCCTTGATAATCTCCAGTTCCTTTTCCGTCAAATCGTTGCTGACGTCGAAGGAGAGGTCCCCGGCCCGGAGGGTGGTGGTGCCCCCGGCGGTGATGGCGGCGGCCGGGATGGTCACGGTGTGGCCCTGGTTCAGGCGGTCGTGGTCGTCCTTGTCCACCAGCAGCAGCGGCAGGATGCCGAAGTTCACCAGGTTTGCCCGGTGGATGCGCGCCAGGGACTTGACGATGACGGCCTTGACGCCCAGGTGGCGCGGGCCCAGGGCCGCGTGCTCGCGGCTGGAGCCCTGGCCGTAGTTCTCCCCGCCGAGGATGACGCCCTTGCCCGCGTCCTTCATGCGGCCCACAAAGCCCTCGTCCACCCGGCTGAAGATGTATTCGGAGATGGCCGGGATGTTGGACCGGAGCGCGGTGATCTGCGCTCCGGCGGGCAGGATGTGGTCGGTGGTGATGTTGTCCTCCACCTTGAGCAGGATGTCCGCCTCGATGGATTCGGGCAGGGCGTCGAACTTCTCCAGGGCCACGATGTTCGGGCCCATGAGCACTTCCTGCCCATCGCCGGATTCGGGCGGAAACACGAACAGGTGGCGGATGGAGGGGGTGGATTCCGGGAGCTCCACGCGCGCCGGAGGCTCGCCCCAGGTGGCCGGGTCCGTGAACTCGCCCGCCAGGGCCAGGTTCGCGGCGGTCTGGGCCGAGGCGAGGTAGACCTGCGCGTCCTGGGTGCCGCTGCGGCCCTCGAAGTTGCGGTTGAAGGTCCGCACGGAAACCCCGGCCGAGGTGGGCGAGCCGCCCATGCCGATGCACGGGCCGCAGGTGCACTCCAGCAGGCGCGCGCCCGCGTCGAGCATGGGCTCGATGAGGTTTTCGGCGGCGAGCATCTTGACCACCTGCTTGGAGCCGGGGGAGACGAGCAGGTCCGTGGACGGTGGAATGCGCCTGCCCGCCAGCACCTGGGCCGTGGTCTTGAGGTCCGCGTAGGAGGAGTTGGTGCAGGAGCCGATGGCCGCCTGGTCCACCTTGAGCCCGGCCAGCTCGCGCACGGCCACCACGCGGTCGGGCATGTGCGGCTGGGCGGTGAGGGGCTCCAGGGCGCAGAGGTCGATGTCGATGACCTCGTCGTAGGCGGCGTCCTCGTCGGCCACGAGCCCGGTCCACTCGGCCTCGCGGCCCATGGAGGCGAAGAAACGGCGGGTCTGCTCGTCCGAGGGGAAGATGGAGGTGGTGGCCCCCAGCTCCGCGCCCATGTTGGTGATGGTGGCGCGCTCGGGCACGGTGAGGCTGGCCACGCCGGGGCCGAAGAACTCGAACACCTTGCCCACGCCGCCCTTGACCGTGAGCATGCCCAGGAGCTTGAGGATCACGTCCTTGCCCGCTGCCCAGCCGGAGAGCCTGCCCGAGAGGCGCACGCCCACGACCTTGGGCATGGAGATGTAGTACGGCTCGCCCGCCATGGCCAGAGCCACGGAGAGGCCGCCTGCGCCCATGGCCAGGGAGCCCACTCCGCCCGCCGTGGGCGTGTGGGAGTCGGAGCCGATGAGCGTCCTGCCCGGGCGGGCGAAGTTCTCCAGGTGCAGCTGGTGGCAGATGCCCGTGCCCGCCGGGGAGAAGACGATGCCGTATTTGGCGGCCATGGTCCGCAGGTAGCGGTGGTCGTCCGGGTTGCGGAAGCCCATCTGGAGCGTGTTGTGGTCCACGTAGCTCACGGAGAGCTCGGTCTTCACGCGGGGGATGCCGATGGCCTCGAATTGCAGGCAGGCCATGGTGCCGGTGGCGTCCTGGGTG
>JBFWJM010000147.1:0-8044 GCA_050253205.1 Desulfovibrionaceae bacterium | reverse complement strand
GTACAGCGTCAGCTTGTGGTAGCCCTGCCAGAGGCCGAACTTGGGAAAGTATCGCCCGGCGAGGATCAGCGTGGGCATCTCCGGCACGCTGGGGAAGTAGTGGTGCAGCCCGCCGAAGAGGTGGATGGTGAGGGAGACGGCCAGCCCCGTGAGCAGGAAGTGGTTGAGAAGGTAGCCGCCCGCCTCGCCCTGGTCCAGGTGCTGGCCCAGCACGGAGAGGGGCCGCAGCAGGGGGAAGTGGGTGCGCTCGTTGACCACCCACTGGCGGCCGAGCAGGTTCGCCAGGCAGACCATGAGCAGGAAATTGAGGCCGATGAACCCGCACCAGGTGAGCACCGGGCCGAGCCAGGTGCCCCAGGGCACGCGCCCGGCCAGCTCCAGCCAGCCCATCTCCCTCCCGCCGTCCACGCCGTTGTAGAACGCGGCCACGGCGTCCGGCCGGGCCACGAACCACGAGTCCGGCAGCAGGGGGGCGAGCACCTCGGTCCAGGCGTAGCCGCCCTCGGCCAGCCGCTCCGGGGTGGTCACGGTGACGAAGAAGGCCTCGGCCAGCCCCGTGGAGGCGATGCCCGCGCAGATGGTCATGAGCAGCCAGGCGAAGAGCAGCTCCAGGCCCGAGAGCGGGCTCGGCCTGCGGGCCAGGCGCGCCCAGGCCGCGCAGCCCAGCGCCAGCCACGCCGCCAGGAACGAGGGCACCAGCGGGAAGTGGCCCACGGCCAGGGGCGCGTTGCGCGCGTATGCGTCGGAGAAGGGCGTGAGCACGCAGAGCGCAAGCCCGAGCACGAGCCCGAGGACCACGGCCCGCGCGCGGATGGGCCCGGAGAGGATTCCCGTCATGGCGGCGTCAGGCATGGGCGGCTCCGCTTTTGGCCGAGGCGGGCGGCTGCTCCCGGCCGTCTCCCGTTTCACCCGTTGCACCCAGGCCGCCCGATTCACCCAGGGCGTCGGCACCCAGGGTCTTTTCCATGGCCCGGGCAAACCCTGCCTCGGCCTGCTCGTCCAGCGAGCGCCAGACCAGCAGCTGCTTGCGCAGGTCATCCAGGAATCCCTTGTTCAGCGCCTTCCAGGAGCCATACTCCCCGGCCAGCCGGGTGATGAACACGCGGATCTGCAAAAATCCGCAATACGTCTCCGATGGGCAGAACACGAGGCGGACCTTCTGGCGCACGCCGAAGTCGAACGGCGCGAGCCAGACCTCCAGATTGAGAAAGATGCAGGCGCAGGACTGCTGGTCGTCCGGGGCGCTGAGGCCCATCTCGCGGAAGCGCTCGCTCGCGGGGGTCACCACCTCGGCGTCCATGGCCCCGGTGGAGAACAGCCCGTGGGAGACGTCGTGGTGCGCTTGGTTGTAGTGCTGGAGGAAGCCTCCGGCGCTCTTCTGCTCACGCATCTTGATCAGGAACGGCAGCACCAGGGAGAGCTCGTCGCCCTCGGCGTCGGGCATGGACCAGGCGCGGTTCACGTCTGGGATGGCGATGCTCGCGGCCACTCGCGAGGGGTAGATGGCCGAGACGAGCACCACGGCCATGACCAGGAGCATGGCCGCCACCCCCGCCATGGACGAGTAGTTGGCGGTCATGCCCTGCCAGAGGGCGGTTCCGGCCAGGAGGTTGGCCGAGGTCTGGGCCAGCAGGTAGCCGATGACCACGGAGATGACCGCGAAGGCCAGGGCCTCGGCCACGAAGAGGAAGGAGACGTGCGACGGCGCGAGGCCCACGGAGGTGTAGACGGCTATCTCGCGTTTTCGTTCGTACACGGAGCTGATCATGGTGTTGAGCACGATGAGCACGGAGATGACCAGGGGCACGAGCACGTTGGACATGCCGGAATATTGCATCACGTCCGAAGCGAAATACGCGGAGACGCCCTTGTCCGCCCCGGTGGTGACACCCCGGAAGAGCAGGGTGCCGAAGCGGTCGCCCAGGTGCGAGGCCCCTTTCTCTGCGTCGTCCTCTGCCGTGTGGAGCAGGCCCGCCCCGGGGTCGAAGGCGATGGCCTTGAGGCTGCCGCCCAGGGAGAGCAGCGTCCCGGCCGGGAGGATCACCGTCTCGGAGCCGGAGAGGTGCTGGTAGCGCGTCTCGAAGCGGGCCAGGTCCTCCCCCTCCTCGATGGCCTCGGCCTCCACGTCGGAGAGCTTCCCGGCGGCCTCGTTGGGGTAGTGGATGGGCGTGACGGGCTCGCCGTCCAGGTCGGGCCGGGCGTCGTAGCGCGCCCCGTCGAGGATGCCCGCCACCCGGAAGGAGATGCCCCATATCTCCACCACGCTCCCGGCGCGCGCGCCGATGGTGTCGGCGATCTGGCGGGGCAGCAGCACCTCGTCGTCCGCGCCCTCGGCCAGCCAGCGCCCCTCGTCCAGGGCGGCGTCGAGCCCGCTGGCGGCTGGTTCGCAGGCCGCGAGCCCGACCATGCCGCGCGCCGTGGCCGTCCTTTCGCCGAGGGTCACGGGGATGGCCGCCGGGCGGGTCAGGTCCTGGGTGGTGTACCAGACGCGCGGTGCCGTGCGCCCGGGGAAGGCGTTCTCCACCACGCCCAGGGCCTCCACGGGCAGGTCCTTCCAGCCGCGCTGCTTCATGAGCATGCCGTCGTAGGAGGCCTCGGGGCCGAAGCGCGCCCAGCCGTACTGCCGGGTGGACTTCACCGCCGTGAAGTTCATGATGGTGAAGGTCAGGATGACCAGGGTGGTGATGGTCAGGATGGTCCGCGAAGGGCGGCGGCGCAGGTTGGAGACGCCGAGCACGAAGGCCGCCACAAAGGCCGCCCCCTTGCCGATGCCCGCCGGGCGCATGTGGTGCGCGCGCCGCTGGAGGTCGCTCATCTCCCGCTCGAAGCGCAGGTAGATGATGGCCGAGACGAGCAGCGAGAGGCCGATGATGAAGAAGGCCAGCACCACCACCAGGGGGTTGTACGTGAGCTGGAAGGCGGGGTGCACGAGGTACACCGCGCCGATGACCGCCGCCAGCAGCCCCAGGAAGGCGATGATGCGCTTGTGGATGTCCGCGAAGCCGAAGAGCAGCCGCTCCATGCAGTAGGCGAAGGGCACGAACAGCGCCACGTAGAAGAGCACGCCGAAGAGCACGTCCTTCTGGGTGGAGCTCACGGTGTTGTACACCTGCGAGGCCAGGGAGAGGGCCGTGCGCCCCTCCTCCAGGGCCGTGTTCCACTCCAGGCCCCCGCGCGCGGCCTCGGCCCGCTCCATGGCGGCGCTGCCGCGCTGCCAGAGGTCGCGGATGCGCTCGTTGTAGATGCCGCGCGATTCGAGGTTGTGGATGCGCGGCAGGAGCAGGGTCCACATGTCGCGGGCGGCCGCCAGCTCCGTGAGCGGCACGGTGGGCCGGTCCGTGAGGGTGAAGCCGAGGCCCTGCGGGTGGTCCTCGTCGGCATTGAGGAGCAGTGCCTTGGTGGCGGTGAGGGTGTCGGAGAGGGCGAGCTTGAGCGGCACGCCCGGCTCCAGGAAGAAGGTGCCCAGGGTGGACTGGCGCGTGTCGAGCCGGGAGTACCAGTAGCGCAGGGGCTCGGCCTCGGTGCGCGCGTCGATGAGCCTCGGGCGGTAGAGGTATTCGAAGGTGCGCGGATCGTGGAAGCTGAAGAAGGTGGACTGCGCGCAGCCGAAGAGCACGAGGTGGGTCTCGTTCTCCCGCCCGGAGATGCGCACGCGGTAGGCGTCCTTCCCGGTGAGGGGCTTGTCCATGGCCAGGTCCGCGCGGCCCGTCTCGGGGTCGAAGCGGAAGCCCTCGATGATCGCCTTGTGGATGGTGGCCTTGCGGTCCGGGATGCCGACCACGCGGAAGACCCCGCGCGAATCGGAGAGCGCCGGGAAGAGCGAGGGCCCCACGAAGGTCTGGAAGAGCGCCCCGGCCACGGGCTGGTCCGGGAAGAGCTCGCCCTTGCGCATGA
Organism: Desulfovibrionaceae bacterium; assembly: GCA_050253205.1. Taxonomy (GTDB): domain Bacteria; phylum Desulfobacterota; class Desulfovibrionia; order Desulfovibrionales; family Desulfovibrionaceae; genus JAHJKV01. Next base: position 4,150 of record JBFWJM010000147.1, on the reverse strand, counting down.
TTTTGGCGTGGCCCGAGAGGGAGCTGAAATGGTCGGCGGGCTTGGCGTCCGGCGCGGGGACGGGAGCCACGGCCGCCTCGTGCGGGCTGCGCATGCTGCGGCCCATGCCCGCATCGGCCTCCGGGGCCCCGGTGATGCGCCTGGCAAGCCGCCGCACCAGCTCCTGCTGGCGGTTCAGGAAGCCGAAGCGCACGTTCTCCGGCGTGTCGTAGGGCGTGCCCCAGCGGGCGCGGGCGTCGGCCGTGGTGGCCAGGGTGGCCATGGGCAGCCCGGCCAGGGCGAAGGGCTCGCCGCCGAGCTGGGGCCTGTCCGGCAGGAGGCTGCGCCAGTCCACGAGGCGGTCGGGCCGCAGCGTGGAGCGGAATTCCGCTTCGCCTCCCGGCCCCCCCGCAGTCCCCGCCGCTTCGTTGAAGGCGTCGTGCAGGTTGGCGAAGGTGCGCGTGCGGTTGAGTTCCGGGGAAAGGTCGTACAGCCAGCCCTGCTCGAAGGCCCCGAGCCCGGTGCCGTGGCTGGAGAGGTGCAGCGCGGCCCCGGCGGCCACGCTCCTGCCGTTCACGGCCCGGGCCAGCTCCAGGCAGGAGTCCAGCTCGCGCAGGCGGGCGGCGGCGTCCACGGCGATCTCCCGCTGGCGCTGGGCCTCGTCCGCCAGGAGCGGGCGCAGGACCTCGCGCTCCTGGTCTGTGAGAAGCACGGCGGCCTGCGGCGAGGAGCCCACCCAGGCCAGCCGCTTGAGGGCCATGCGCCGGGCGGCCAGGGCGCGGATTTCCTCTTCGTCGCGCTGCTCGGCGAGGCGCAGCCGCATGAGCCGGGTGGTCAGTTCGTCCACCCGTATCTTGGCGCGCGTGTCGAGGGCGGGCTTGAGCAGGGCCACGGCCTCCGGGTCGGCGACCACGCCGTGGGCCAGGGGCTCGGGCAGGGAGAGCAGCGCGGCGGTGCGGCTGGCGGCGTCGAGGCGCGCGGCCTGTTCCTCGCGCTGTGCAAGCTGGGTGTCCTGCCCGGTGTGCATGGCCCAGGCGGCGCGGCGCGCCCCGGCCTGGGAGGCCGAGTGCCCGGGGGTCAGCAGCAGCAGCGTGGGCCTTGCTGGCGGGCGGCGGCCCAGCTCCCGGGCGATGTCGAGCAGGGCGGCGGCGGAGGCGGCCTCGTCCGCGCCCGGGGCGCGCCCCGGGGCCAGGGTCGTGGAGTCGTAGAACGCCTGGAGCACGGCCAGCTCGCCGTCCAGGGCCGGGTCCGCCCCCGGCACGAGGCACCAGAGCGCGCGGGCCTCGGCCTCGGTCCAGCGGATGCGGCTCTCCACCCGGACCATGGGCAGCTCGCGCGGGGGGCCCAGCTCGCCGAAGAGTTCGCGGGCGTTGGCCCGGTCGATCCAGAGGCGCGGAAAGTCGATGGGCGTCAGCTCGCGCTTGTCCTCGAAGCGGCTGCGCGGCGCATTGCCCGGGTCCGCCGGGGAGACGAACACCAGCGCCCGCGCGCCGAGCATGGCGGCGTTCTGCCAGTGCTTGCCGGAGTCCATCTCCATGAACACGACGGCGCCCGAGGGGTCGAGCCCGTTGAACGCCGCCTCGCCGCCTCCGGCGGCCCAGATGGCCCGTGCGTGCACGCCCCCGGGGGGCAGGGTCTCGGGGGAGAGGGCGTTGAGCAGCAGGGGGGAGAGCGGGGCCTGGCGGCCGTCGTCGAGGGTCAGCCCCGCAGGGGAGCCCACACGCACGGGCACGGAGAGCAGCAGCTCGCGCACGGGCACCCCGGGCAGGGCCCGGGCCAGCTCGGCCTTGAGGTAGGCGGCCGCGCTCTCTATGCCCTCGGAGCCCGGGCTGCGGTCGCCGTGCGCGGCCAGGGCCCGGATGTCGGGTTCGAGATTCGGCCCTGTGCCCGGTCCTGTGTATGGCCCGGAATGCGGCGGAGACGTTTGGCGCATGCCCATGCCCCGGTTCATGTCGGGGTTCATGTCCATGCCCTGGCCCATGCCCTGGCCCATGCCCATTCCCTGGGCAAGGGCCGACGCCGCCAGCGCGAAGAGCGCGAGCAGCGCCAGGGGCAGCAGGCGCGCGCGGGCCACGGCCTAGGCTCCGGCCCCGGCGGGTGGCTGGGCGTGCGCGTCGCCGATGCCGCCCACGGAGATGGAGAGCTCCTCGCGGTGCTCCACCTTGGCCACGCGCCCGTCGCTGATCCAGACCACGCGGTCGGACACGTTGAGCATCTTGTAGTCGTGCGTGGCGGAGATGATGGTCACGCCGCGCTCGCTGGAAAGGCGCTTGAGCAGCTCGATGATCTCCTCGCCCGTGGAGAGGTCGAGGTTGCCCGTGGGCTCGTCCGCCAGGATGATGGCCGGGTCGTTGGCCAGGCTGCGGGCGATGGCCACGCGCTGCTGCTGCCCGCCGGAGAGCTCCAGGGGCTTGTGGCCGTAGCGCTGGCCGAGGCCCACGAGCTTCAGCAGCTCGATGCCCTTTTCCGTGGCCTCGTCGGAGTTCATGCCCGCAAACGTCATGGGCAGGGTCACGTTCTCCAGGGCGGTCATCACCGGGATGATGTTGAAGGTCTGGAAGATGTAGCCGATCTTGCGGTTTCGGAGCCAGGCCAGCTCGTAGGCGTCGAGCTGGGCGATGTCCACCTCGTCGATGAAGACCTTGCCCTCGCTGGGCTTGTCCAGCCCGCCGATCATGTTGAACAGCGTGGACTTGCCCGAGCCCGAGGGGCCCATGATGGAGATGTATTCCCCGGCGAATATCTCCAGGTCCACGCCCTTGAGGGCCTGGACCTCGATCTTGCCCATGGTGAAGGTCTTCTTCACGTCGATGACGCGCACGATGGTCCGTTTTTCCGCCATGATTCGCTCCGCTTCTCTTTTCCGGTGCGGGGTCAGTATTCCGCGCGCATGGCCATGATGGGCCGCATCCTGGCGGCCACCACGGCGGGGTAGGCCACCCCCGCCAGGGAGAGGGCGAGCCCCGCGCCCAGCGCCAGCCCCAGCGAGCCCGCCAGCCCCCCGGCGTCCATGGCGGCCAGGGCCTCCCGGCCGAAGCGCGCCCAGCCGCCCAGCAGCGCGATGCAGCACCCCAGCAGCGCGCCGATGAGCGCCCCGGCCAGCCCCTGCATGGCCGCCTCCAGCAGGAAGAGGCGCAGCACGATGCGGTCGAGCGCGCCCAGGCACTTCATGATGCCGATCTCCCGGAAGCGCTCGATGACGGACATGAGCTGCGCGTTGACGATGCCCACGGTGCAGACCAGCAGCGAGAGGATTACTATCCAGCGCTGCTTGGCCGAGGCCGAGACCAGGGTGCCCGCGTCGTTCACGTCGTACCCGGCGCGCACCAGCGACTCCGCCGCCTGGGCCCCGCCCGCGTTGAGGGAGCCCTGGGCCACGTCCGTGGAGATGAGGATGTACGCCAGGAAGGTCACGGCCAGCACCAGGCTGGCCACCGTGAGGATCGACCGGAAAAAGCGCACACGCAGGTTCTTCAGGGCGATCTCGAAGGATTTGCCCCAAGGCAGGACGATCTGCCGGGCGATCTCCGCATGGGATGCGGGCGGCGCGGTGTGGCTGTGGCTGTCAGGCATGGCGGTCCATTATGGTCTGTGGAACCATAAGCTTGTATCCGCGAGCCTGTCCAGGCGCAAGCGGCGATTTGGCGACGCTTCCACGGCCAAGACTCACGCGGACAGCTCGCCCAGGTGGGTAAACTCGATGCCCGCCGTGCGCCGCGCCACGTCCAGGAGCATGTCCAGGAAGTCGAGGGCCGTCTGGTTCATGCGCTGGTGGTGGAGCATGACCCCGCAGACCCCCGTGGCCAGCCCGCCGATCATCTCTTCGGCCAGCGCGTCCAGCGAGGCTTCGGGGTCGGCCTCGCGCCGGGTGTGCAGGTCCACGTGCACGGGCAGCTCGGCCAGGCAGTCCGGGCAGGCGGGCTTGGCCCCCGGCGTGCGCGAAACGGCCCGGAACCCCAGCTCCGGCAGGGCGTCCAGGGCGTCGGCGTCCATGCGGTTCCACGGCGGGGTGAACACGGGCAGGCAGGCCCCGCCCGTGACCTCGGCCAGCCGCCCGGCCCCGCGCCGGATGTCGTCGGCCTTGGCCTCGGCGTCCCTGGCCGGGCCGAATTCGCACTTCTTGCCCTCGGGCTCGTGGTTCAAATGCCGCCAGCCGTGCTGGTGCCAGGCG
>JBFWJM010000146.1:0-8054 GCA_050253205.1 Desulfovibrionaceae bacterium | reverse complement strand
TGTTCTCGGTGATGGATTGCAGGATGTCGAACTGCTTGCGCACCGCGCCCAGCCTGTCGCGGATGACGGCGTTGGAGATGAGGAAGGTGGCCGTGCGCAGCAGGGCTATCTCCCGTTCGGACCAGTCGTAGCTGCGCTCGCAGTCGTCAAAGCCGAGCACGCCCCACCACTCGTCCTCCACCATGATGGGGATGGTCAGCATGGAGAGGATGGACTGGCGGAGCTGGCTGTCCTTCAGCGGGGAGGGCTCCAGCTCGCTGGTGAGCACGCGCTGCCACTCGCCGCGCTTGCGGCTCTCGATGAGCTGGCGGTAGTCCGCGCTGTCGATGGGCATGCGGAACATGCTGAAGCTCGGCATGCCGAGTTGCACGAAGCGCGGCTCGCAGGCCCATTCGAAGGTGTAGTCCTGGATGATGTAGTTCTCCGCCAGCTCGATGGTCTGGAATATCCACACCCGGCTGACGCCCGTGATCCTCCCCAGGGTCTCCAGCAGGCCATGCACGCCGTCGGGCCAGCCCCGGCCGTTGGTCAGGTCTTCCGCACTGGCGGCGATGGCCGCGAGCAGAAGCGCGTCGCGGTCCTGGCCGGAGCAGTCTTCGAGCACCCGCATGGGGCCGGTGTGGATCGGCATTCCATTCTCTTCCCGGCGGCCTGCCGCCGGATGCAAACATGGGCAGAGGCCGAAACCCCTGCCCATGGCGTATTCATTCGTCCGGGCCCGGTGGCCGTGGTCCGGTTCAGTGCGTCTGGGCCTGGTTCTCTTCCTTCACCAGGAGGTTGGCTATGGGCTCGTGCTCCTCGCGGCGGCAGAAGAGGGTCTCCGTGTCGCAGGCCAGGGCGAGGTCCAGCACCGTGTCCATGTGCTCCACGGGGGTGATCTCCAGGTCGTTCTTGATCTCGTCCGGCACCTCGGCCAGGTCCTTCTCGTTCTCCTTGGGGATGAGCACGCGCTCCACCAGGCCGCGATGGGCGGCCAGGAGCTTCTCGCGCAGGCCGCCGATGGGCAGCACCCTGCCCCGCAGGGTGATCTCCCCGGTCATGGCCAGATCGTTGGCCACGGGCACGTTGAGCAGCGCGGAGACCATGGCCGTGGCCAGGGTTATGCCCGCGCTGGGGCCGTCCTTGGGGGTGGCCCCGTCGGGAACGTGCACGTGGATGTCGATCTCCTTGTGGAAGTCGCGCTTGAGGCCGAAGAGGTCGGAGCGGGAGCGGATGTAGGAGAGTGCGGCCTTGGCCGACTCCTGCATCACGTCGCCGAGCTTGCCGGTGATGGCCACCTTGCCCGTGCCGGGCATGAGCGCCACCTCCACGGTGAGCAGCTCGCCGCCCACCTGGGTCCAGGCGAGGCCCGTGGCCAGGCCCACCTGGGCCTCCTCCTCGCGCTCGCCGTGGCGGTGCTTCTGGGGGCCGAGGTATCCGGAGAGCGATTCGGGCGTGTAGGAGACCTTGAGCGAGCGGTCGTCCATTTCCACCACCTGCATGGCCGCCTTGCGGCAGAGGGCGGCTATCTCGCGCTCCAGGTTCCGCACCCCGGCCTCGCGAGTGTAGTTGCGGATCAGCGCCAGCATGGTCTCGGTGGGCAGGTCCACGTTCTCGGGCTTCAGGCCGTGCTGGCCCACCTGCTTGGGCAGGAGGAACTGCTCGGCGATGGCCCGCTTCTCCGTCTCCAGGTAGCCGGGCAGGCGGATGATCTCCATGCGGTCCTGCAACGGCAGGGGGATGGATTCCAGGCTGTTGGCCGTGGTGATGAAGAATATCTTGGAGAGGTCGTAGTCCAGGTCGAGGTAGTGGTCGCTGAAGGCGAAGTTCTGCTCGGGGTCGAGAACCTCCAGCAGGGCCGCCGAGGGGTCGCCCCGGAAGTCCATGGACATCTTGTCCACCTCGTCCAGGCAGAGCACGGGGTTGTTGTGCTCGCAGCGGCGCAGGGCCTGGAGGATCTTGCCGGGCAGCGCGCCCACGTAGGTGCGCCTGTGGCCGCGAATCTCGGCTTCGTCGCGCACGCCGCCGAGGGAGAGGCGCACGAACTCGCGGTCCATGGCCCGGGCAACGGACTTGGCGATGGAGGTCTTGCCCACGCCGGGGGGGCCCACCAGGCAGAGGATGGGGCCCTTCATGGTCTCCACCAGGGACTGCACGGCGAGGTATTCGAGAATGCGCTTCTTGGGCTTTTCCAGGCCGTAGTGGTCCTCGTCGAGGATGGCTCGGGCCTTGCCCACCTCGATGACCGTGTCCTTGAGCTTGCCCCAGGGCAGGTCGAGCACCCAGTCCACATAGTTGCGGACCACGGTGTACTCGGCGGAGCTGGGCTGCATGGTGCGCAGCTTCTTGATCTCGCGCTTGACCCGCTCGCGGCTCTCCTCGGACATGACCTTGGCCTCAAGCTGGCTTTCCAGCTCCTGGGCCTCCTGCACGGGGTCGTCCTCGCGGCCCATCTCGCGGTTGATGGCCTTGGCCTGCTCGTTGAGGTAGTAGTCGCGCTGGTTCTTCTCCATCTGGTCCTTGACGCGACCCTTGACCCGCTTCTCGATGTCGGCGATCTCGATCTCGCCGAGCAGCAGCTCGTAGACCTTTTCAACGCGGGCCAGGGGATCGAGGACCTCCAGCACCTCCTGCTTGCGGTGGAAGTCCACGCGCAGGTGGGGCATGACGGAGTCGGCCAGCTTGCCGGACTCCTTGATGGAATTGATGGCCAGGATGGCCTCGGGGGCCACCTTCTTGTTGACCTTGCCGTACTCCTCCATGGATTCGTGCACGGCGCGGATGAGCGCGCGGCTCTCGCCGCTCTCGTCCTCAAGCTCGGGGATACGCTCCACCGTGGCCATGGGGAAGCGCTCGTCCTCGGCGGCGTCGCCCTCCTTGCCGGGAACGGCGGGGCTCATGGGCCCGGGGGTCCAGCGCGCGCGGTAGAGTCCCTCGAAGAGCACCTTGATGGTGCCGTCGGGCAGGCGGAGCATCTGGAGGATCTTGGAGACCGTGCCCAGCTCGTAGAGGTCTTCGGCCTCGGGCTTTTCCTTTTCGGGGAAGCGCTGGGTGACGAGGAATATCTTCTTGTCGTGGTCGCCGAGCGCGCTCTCGATGGCTTTCACCGAGGCCTCGCGGCCCACGAACAGGGGAACTATGGAACGCGGGAACATCACCACTTCCCTGAGACTCATCATGGGGATGGTGAGCGCCCCGCTCCTGGCGTCGGGGTTGTCGAAACCGAATGTCGGCATCTTCCCTCCGGTTGGTGGCGGTTTGTCCGAACGGCCGCTGGGCGGCTGATTCTACATAAGGCCCCCGGGTGAATTGTCAAACGGGCGGGCCGGGAAAGTGCGGCCGGAGGCGGCGGAGGCGGGCCGGGGGCCCTGCCCGGGCGGAAAGGGGGAACGCCCGTTGCGCCCGGGCGGGCGCTGCACGGCCCTCATTATCCTGGCGCCTTGCGTCCTCGTTCTCCTGGCGCCTTGCGTCATCGCACCCTAGGCGCTACGCGCCTCCTGATGATATATCAGCAGCGGGTCCCTGCCCTGCTCCACCACGCCCTTGTTGATCACGCACTCCTTGACCCCCGAGAGCGAGGGCAACTGGTACATGATCTCCAGCATGATGCTCTCCATCACGTTGCGCAGGCCGCGCGCGCCGGTCTTGCGCTTGATGGCCTTGGCCGCGATGGCCGAGAGGGCGTTGTCCGTGAACCTGAGGCCCACCTTGTCCAGCTCGAAAAGCTTCTGGTATTGCTTGACCAGGGCGTTCTTGGGCTCCACGAGGATGCGCACCAGGTCGTCCTCGCTGAGTTCCTCCAGGGCGGTCATCACCGGGATGCGGCCCACGAACTCGGGGATCAGCCCGAACTTGATGAGGTCCGTGGGCTCCGCCTGGGCGAAGACCTCGCCGATGGTCAGGTCCTTCTTCTTCTCGACCTTGCCGCCGAAGCCCATGGTCCCGCCGGAGGTGCGCCGCTCGATGATGCCCTCCAGGCCGATGAACGCCCCGCCCAGGATGAACAGGATGTTCGAGGTGTCCATGCGGATGAACTCCTGCTGGGGGTGCTTGCGGCCGCCCTTGGGGGGAATGTTCGCCTCGGTGCCCTCGATGATCTTGAGCAGCGCCTGCTGCACGCCCTCGCCCGAGACGTCGCGGGTGATGGAGGGCGAGTCGCCCTTGCGGGCGATCTTGTCGATCTCGTCGATGTAGATGATGCCGCGCGAGGCGGACTCGATGTCGTAGTCCGCGTTTTGCAGCAGCTGGACGAGGATGTTCTCCACGTCCTCGCCCACGTAGCCCGCCTCGGTGAGGGTCGTGGCGTCGGCGATGGCGAAGGGCACCCGGAGGATGCGCGCCAGCGTCTGCGCGAGCAGCGTCTTGCCCGAGCCCGTGGGGCCGATGAGCAGGATGTTGGACTTGTCGATCTCCACGTCGTCCTTGCCCATGGCCTGGGTGTAGTAGACGCGCTTGTAGTGGTTGTGCACGGCCACGGAGAGGATCTTCTTCGCTCCGACCTGGCCGATGACGTACTCGTTCAGGAGGTCGTTGATCTCCTGGGGGGGCAGCAGGCGGCCGTCGTCGAACTCCTCGCTCACAGCCTCCTGGGCCATGATGTCGTTGCACAGGTTGACGCACTCGTCGCAGATGTACACGTCGGGCCCGGCGATGAGCCGCTGCACTTCGCCCTGGCTCTTGCCGCAGAACGAACAGCTCAGTTCGCCGCTGCCGGTGTTGGATCCCTTGCTCATGTGCCCTTTCGCTCCTTGTTCTCCGGCGCGGACGGCAATGCCGCGCCCGTACGGCCCCTCCCGGGGGAGGCGGCCTAGTCCTCCGTCTGGGCCGACTGCTCGGCCCGGGAGGTCATGATCTTGTCCACCAGGCCGTACTTCAGGGCCTCCTCGGCGGACATGAAATTGTCTCGTTCCGTGTCGCGGGCGATGGTCGCCAGCTTCTTGCCCGTGTGCTTGGCGAGGATGGCGTTCAGCTCGTCGCGCATGCGCAGGATCTCGCGGGCGTGGATGTCGATGTCCGTGGCCTGGCCCTGGGTGCCGCCCAGGGGCTGGTGGATCATGATCCTGCTGTGCGGCAGGGTGTAGCGCATGCCGGGCGCGCCCGAGGCGAGCAGCAGCGCGCCCATGCTCGACGCCTGGCCCATGCACAGGGTGGCCACCGGCGCGTTGATGTACTGCATGGTGTCGTAGATGGCCAGGCCCGCCGTGACCACGCCGCCCGGAGAGTTGATGTACATATGGATTTCCTTTTCCGGGTCTTCGGACTCCAGGAAAAGGAGCTGGGCGCAGATCAGGCTCGCTATGTGGTCGTCCACCGCGCTGGAGAGCAGCACGATCCGGTCCTTGAGCAGCCGGGAGTAGATGTCGTAGGCGCGCTCGGTCCTGCCGGTGGTCTCGATGACGATGGGCACTCCAGCCATCACGTCTCCTTGGGTTCCAGTTTCATCGGTGCGGGGGCGCAAAAACTTGAGCCGTCCGCCCGGGGTTTCCCCCGGGCGGAGGCGACTAGACGCAAGTATGCTCAATTTGACGCGCCAGGACAAGCCCCGCAGGGGGCGCTATTCGTCCTCGGCGTCGGCTTTTTTCTTGGCCGGGGCCTTTTTCTTGGCGGGCTTCTTCTCGGCCTCGCCCTCGGCCTCGGCCTTTTTGGCGGCCTTCTTCTTGGGAGCGGCCTCTTCCTGCTCGTGCTTCTGGCACGACTCGGGCAGCTCGGACGTGGGCTCGGCGCCCTCGGGGGCGACCATCTCCACGCTGGCGTTGTCGTAGATGAAGTCCATGGCCTTGTCCATCAGCAGCCTGTCGCGCAGGGGGACGATGAGCCCGTTCTCCTCATAGTACTGCTTGAGGTCGTGGAAGGGGCGGCCCGTCTGCATGGCGTAGCGGTTGATGGTCATGTCGATCTCCTGGGGGGTGACCTCCAGGGCCTCGTTGCGGGCCACGGCCAGCAGGAACAGCTCCACCTTGCAGGACTCCTTGGCCAGGGGCAGCTGCTCCTCCTTGAGCTCGTCCATGGACTTGCCCAGGGAGGACAGGCTCTTGCCCTGGCGGTCCAGGCGCATCTCCAGGTCCTCCACCATGCGGTCCACGCGGTCGGAGAGCATGGCCGGGGGGATGGGGAAGTCGAGCTCGGCCACGAGCCCGTCCACCAGCTCCTTCTGCGACTTGCTCTTGTTGAGCTCGCGCGTCTGGCTGACGTAGGACTCGCGGATGGCGGTCTTGAGCGTCTCGGCGCTCTCGAACCCGGCGGACTTGGCCACCTCGTCGGACATCTCGGGCACGATGCGGTGCTTCACGGCGTGGACCTTGGCCTTCATGGTCAGGGTCTTGCCCGCGAGGTTCGTGTTGATGAAGTCGTCAGGGAAGCTGATCTCCGTCTCGCCGGAATCTCCGGGGCCGAGCGTCATGACCAGTTCCTCGAACTCGGGCAGGGCCTGGCCCTCGCCCACGGGCAGGTCGAAGCTCTCGGCCTTGATGCCGTCCACCACGTTGCCCTCGGCGTCGAAGGTGCCGAAGCTCACGGTGGCGATCTCGCCCTTTCGGGGCGGGCGGGCCTCCTCCAGGGGGGTCACCTTGGAGTTCTGGTGCAGGATGCGCTCCTCGATCTTGGCGATCTCGGCCTCGTCCACACGCGGCTCCTCCTCCACGACCTTGCGGCCGCGGTAGTCGGGCAGCTCGATCTCGGGGGCGGTCTCGAAGCTGATGGTGTAGATGAAGTCCTCGTCGCGCACGAGCTCCTTGGCGTCCACGTCGATGCGCGACATGGGCTGCGCGCCGATCTCTCCCATGATCTGGTTGATCTGGAAGTTGATCATGTCCGTGGTGGCCTCGCCGTAAATCTGCTTCCGGAACTTCGATTCGATGACCGAGGCGGGAGCCTTGCCCTGCCGGAAACCCTTGATCTGCTGGCCGCGCTTGTACAGCGCGATGGTCGTGGCCAGGGCGGCGTTGACCTCCTCGGCCGGGACCGTGATAGCGATCTCCCGCTCCACGGGGGAGACGACTTTGACATCATATTCCATTGTTGAGCTGTCCTCCTGCCAAACGGTGTGGAATTACGAAATTTTTCTGGTGCGAGAGGGGAGACTCGAACTCCCACGGCCAGGCCGCTGGAACCTAAATCCAGTGCGTCTACCAATTCCGCCACTCTCGCAATAAAGACGAGGCTTTTAAGCACGGCAACACAACGGTGTCAACCTTTGGCGGGCCCGGACGCCTCCCCGAAGGGTCCAGGTAAGCACCCCGGCGCGGTCGTCAAGGGGCGGTCGGCGTCAGTCCATGGCCTCCAGCACGGCGCGTGCCACCTCCGCCACCTCCAGCCCGCTGCGCCCCAGGAGCCGGACCCCGCCGCCCACGCCGGGCGCGCCACGGTCGTACACCGCGCCCACCATGGCCGAATCCGGGTGCGAGGCTATGGCCCCCAGAACGCCCCACTCCAGGGTCGCGGCCTCGTTTCCGCCGCCGCGCGGCTCCTTGGCGCGGTCGAACACGGCGGTGGTGATGCCCGCGCGCTTGAGCGCCAGGAGCAAATCTTCGGAAAAGCCGAGCAACAGCGTGCAGGCGATGTCCGGCCGGGCCTTGCGCGCGGCGAGCAGCACGGCGGCCGCCTCGGCCGAGGCACCGAAGCGCGGCCCCCCGGCAACGGCCACGCGCCCCGCCCTGCCCCGCACCAGCCCGCCGGAAAAGGCCACCACCTCCTCGGCCCCGTGGGCCCAGGGGAGCATGAGCGCGGCGTTGCCGATGCCCTGCGGGATGAGCCGGGAGAAGCCCTCCACGGCCTCCAGCCCCTCGCCCAGGGCATCGAGCGCATCCAGCGCCTCCTGGCGGCCCTGCTCGCGCAGCAGCGGGGCCAGGTGGTTCGGCGGGCCGGAGCCCGCGCCCACGTCAAACGCCGCGCGCAGGGCGAGGTTCAGGTATTCCTGGGCCCGGCGCACGGAGCGCGGCACGTCGAGCCCCTTGCCCAGGTGCGCGGCAATGGCCGCGGAGAGCGTGCAGCCCGTGCCGTGGTTGTTCTTCGTCTTCACCCGGGGCTGCATGTACGGCAGGGGCTGGTGGCCGCGCATGGCCAGCCAGTCCGTCACG
>JBFWJM010000145.1:0-8104 GCA_050253205.1 Desulfovibrionaceae bacterium | reverse complement strand
CACGTAACGAATCACGACCTGATCATCCGGGCCGGGGTCCCGCTCCAGCTCCTGCCCGAGCGTCCCGTTCTCGCCCACTGCCATGACCACCGAATGCGGCAGCGGCAACCGTTCATGAAAAAAGTTCATGTTCAGTTCGCCCTTGGCGGTCATGCCTCCCCAGACCCCGTTGGCGAAGACGGGGTTGTAGTCGTCGCCGAACACGAATTTGAACTTCAGACCGTTTTTGGCCGTATCCTTGGGCATGTTTTGCTCCTTGCTCTCTGCGTAGCAAAAGAACACCAGGGGAGCAAGAATATCGGGATTGGCCATGCCCCCGCCCCGAACCGCCTGCGAGCCTGCCAGCGCGGCGCGCTGGTCCTGCCGGGACATTCCGTCACGTACGTTGATCGACATCAATGCGCCCGTGCCCTGCCCCGAATATGAGAAGAGCATACGAGCACCGAGCCAATCCTGGCTCCGCCTCAAACTCGGGAGAAGGAATTCCAGCCATGAGCAAATACCAGTTCGTCATTTCCGCAGGCCCGGAGAACCCCGTCAAAGCAACCCGCTCGGTGATGTTCGCCACCCGCGCGGTGGAGGAGGGCCACCAGGTGGCCCTGTTCCTCGTGGACGACGCCGTCTACCTTACCAATCCGTTCCTGACCGAGCACGTCCGGGCCGCCACGGGCGACTCGCTGATGCAGTACCTGCAAGTCATTCTGGACCGGGAAATCGAGGTCATGGTCTGCCTGCCCTGCGCCAAGGCCCGCGCCATAGACGAAACCTCGCTCCCCAAGGGCTGGCGGCTCGCAAAAGGCATCGAGGCCATCCGCCGCAACGAGGACGGCTGGAACACCTGGACCTTCTAGCCCGGAGGGCACATGTGGTATTTCCTGCAGGCGATCACGAAGAAACTGACCGTGGCCATCCCGAGCATGATGGTCCTGGGCTTCCTTTTCGGCATGTTCACCGACGCGGCCTGGCTGCGCGGCATGATCATGCCCTTCACCTTCCTCATGGTCTACCCCATGATGGTGACCCTCAAGGTGAAGCAGGTCTTCCAGGGCGGTGACGCCAAGGCCCAGATCGTGACCCAGGTGGTCAATTTCGCCGTCATCCCGTTCCTGGCCTGGGGCATTGGCATGCTCTTTTTCCCGGACAGGCCGTTCATGTCGCTGGGCTTGCTGCTGGCGGGGTTGGTGCCCACCAGCGGCATGACCATCTCCTGGACCGGCTTTGCCAAGGGCAACATGGCGGCGGCGGTAAAGATGACCGTCATCGGCCTGGTGGTCGGCTCCCTGCTGACCCCGCTCTACGTCCAGGCCATGATGGGTGCCGCCATCCAGATCAACGTGGCCTCCGTGTTCAAGCAGATCACCTTCATCGTGTTCCTGCCCATGGCCCTGGGCTACGCCACCCAGCGCTCGCTCGTCCGCAGGTACGGCCAGCAGGACTTCCAGCAGCGCATCGGCCCGCGGTTTCCGCCCCTTTCCACCATCGGGGTGCTGGGCATCGTCTTCGTGGCCCTGGCCCTGAAGGCCCGGACCATAGCCGATTCCCCTGGGCTCCTGCTGACCATCATGGTTCCGCTGGTCCTGCTCTACGCCATCAACTACACCCTGAGCACCATGGTCGGCAGGCGGTTCCTTTCTCGCGGCGACGCCATCGCCATGGTCTACGGTTCCGTCATGCGCAACCTCTCCATCGCCCTGGCCATCGCCATGAACGCCTTTGGCGAAAGGGGCGCGGACGCGGCCCTGGTGGTCGCCGCCGCCTATATCATCCAGGTGCAGTCCGCGGCCTGGTACGTGCGGCTCACGCCTCGGCTCTTCGGCCCCCAGCCGGATGCCGGTGTAGCCGGATAACCCTATCCACCGGAGATAATCATGCTGCCTGTTTACAACAAAATACTCTACGCCACCGATCTGTCGCCCGCCGCGCTCTCGGCCCTGAAGCACGCCGCCTCCCTGGCCGACAGGTACAACGCCGACGTCACCGTCCTGCACATCCTTCCCGATTCCCTCGAACTGCTCAGCGAAGGGGCCGGGGCGGACCTGGCCGAACTGTTCGGCCAGGAGGCCGCGCATTTCATCAACCAGGGCGACGTCGAACGAGCCATACAGGCCATGCACGTCCGGCTTGAAAGCCTGCTCAAGGAAGACTTCACCCATCCGCAAACGGGCGCGCAGCTGGCCAATGCCCGGGCCAAGGTCGTCTGCGGAGAGGCCGCAGAACGCATCCTGGAGGAGTCCCGCTCCGGCGGCTATGACCTCATCGTCATGGGCACCCACGGGCACGGCGTCCTGCTGGACATGGTCATCGGCAGCGTGGCCAAGGAAACCATACGCAGGAGCCGGATTCCCGTTCTCGTGGTGCCCCTCCCCCGCACCAGCGAATAGCCAGGGCAAAAAGAGGCGGCCACGTGCGGGCCGGACCGGCCCCAGGGCCCTGCACAATCAACAAGGCCCCCGTTCATATGAACGGGGGCCTTTCCTGCTTCGGAAGAGACGAACACTACAAATCCACCAGTTCCACATCCCCGGGCGCGAGCTCCCGGCCCAGAAAAATGGACCCCACCCGGGCGAAGCGCTCGGCCCCGTCCGTGGCCAGGAAGCGCACGGCCCCCTCCCCTTCGTGGCCGCGCAGCAACCCCCGCCCCGCCAGCTCGCCGCGCACCTCGGCGGCGGTGGTGGCGGCGGAGTCGATGACCTCCACCTCCGGCCCCAGCACGTTGCGGATGGCTCCCGCCAGCACCGGAAAATGCGTGCAGCCGAGGATCAGGCTGCCGGGCGGCTCCTGGCCGAAGCGGTCCAAGAGCGGCGCGAGCGAGCGGCGCACGATGGCCTCCACCAGCTCGCCCCCGGTCCAGCCCTCCTCCGCGAGGGCCACGAAGAGCGAGCACGGTTCCGCCTCCACGCGCATCTCCGGGCAGAGCTCCAGCACCGCGCGCTGGTACGCCCCGCCGCGCACCGTAGCCTCCGTGGCCACCACGGCCATGCGCCCGTTGGCGTTGAGCCTGCACCCGGCCCGGGCACCGGGCCGGACCACGCCCACCACGGGCAGCCCCGGGTACGCCGCCTCCAGCGCGGGCAGGGCCACGGAGGAGGCCGTGTTGCACGCCACCACCAGGAGCTTCACCCCGCGCTCCACGAGATGCCGCGAGCTTTGCAGCGCGTAGCGCACCACGGAGTCCGGGCTCTTGGTGCCGTAGGGCAGGCGGGCGGTATCCCCCAGGTAGCAGTACGATTCTCCTGGCAGGAGCTCCAGCAGGGCGCGCAGCACGGTGAGCCCGCCCACGCCCGAGTCGAACACGCCGATGGGCAGCCCGCGCAGGGCTTCGGGGTCTTGCGTATGCATGCCAAGCCCACTACCCCGATCCCGCCCGGCAGTCCACTGCCCCGCGCGCCGTTTGCGAAAGTGAAACCCCCGCTTTCGCGGGGGTTTCCAGGGAGGAGGACTGGGTATGAGATATGCTATGCCTTGACCACCGTGAGCAGCATCTTGAACCGCTCGCGGGCCTCCAGGCCGTGGGGCACGTTCGCGGGCATGACCACGGCCCGCCCGGCAGGCACCTTGTGTGCCAGGCCGCCGATGGTGATCTCGGCCTCGCCGTCCAGCACCTGCACCAGGGCGTCGCCGGGGGTCGTGTGGGTGGAGATGCCCTCGCCCGCGTCCAGGGCGAAGAGGGTCAGGTTGAACCCCTGCGGCTGGGCCAGGGTCCGGCTGACCACCTGCCCGGGCTGGTAGTCCACCAGCTCCGCCAGGTCCAGGGGCTCCCCGTGCTTGATATTCTTCAGATAAACATCGCTCATGCGGCCTCCGTGCGTGGATGGTTGTCCGGGCGTGAATGATTGTCCGGGTGTGCCCTCGGGCGGAACCGGGCCGGACCATTCCGAACGCCCGGCCGCCCTCCGGCTCATGCAACCCCATCGTGCACGATTGCCCCCTTCATACCATGACCCAGGTCAAAAGCAGCCCCCATCGGGTGATAATCATTCCCCCGTCACCGCATCGCCACAGACGTGGGCCACGAACCGCTCCAGCAGCGCGCCGCCCTCCCCCGCCCGCCAGACGAGCTGATACGCCACCTCGGGCAGGGGGTTGGGCGATGCGAGGGAAACGTAGGCCACGCCCTCGCGCGCCAGGCGGCGCATGGACTCCGGCACCAGGGTAACGCCCAGCCCGGCGGCCACGAGCCCCAGGGCAGAGACCTTGGAGCTCGTCTCCTGCACGGTGCGCGGGCGGACCCCGGCCTCGGCAAAAGCCCGCTCCATGCGCGCGTGCAGCTCCGGGTACGCCCGGCGCGGGAAGGCGATGAACGGCTCGCCCTCCAGGGCCGGGAGGGGCACGGCCGCCTCCGCCGCCAGGGGATGGCCCAGCGGCACGGCCAGCACATAGGGCTCGCGCTCGAAAATTCTCCACGCCAGGCCGCCCGCCCCGGATTCCCCTGCGGGCGCGGCCCCGGCCCCCGGCGCCCTCCCGGCGGCCGCCTCGGGCGAGAGCGCCCCGATGCACCCCCGGATGACCCCCACCTGCGTCTCGCCGCCCCGGGCCAGGGTGCCCAGCTGCATCGGGGTGGGCATCTCCACCAGCTCCAGCGCCACCTCCGGCCAGCGCTCATGGAACGAGCGCACCAGCCCGGGCAGGCGCGTCTGCGAGGCGGGCCCGGTAAAGAGCACGCGCAGCGCGCCGCACTCCCCCCGGGCCATGCGCCGCACGGTGGCCGCCGCGCTCTCGGCCGCGCCGAGCAGCTCCCGCGCCCGTTCCAGCATCCAGCGTCCCTCGGCCGTGAGGGCCACGCTGCGGCTCGTCCGCTCCAGGAGCCGCGCGCCCAGCTCCTCCTCCAGCGCCCGCACCGCGCGGGAGAGCGCGGGCTGGGCCACATGCCGCCGGAGCGCCGCCCGGCCAAAGTGCAGCTCCTCGGCCACGGCCACGAAATGTTCCAACTGCCGCAGTTCCATGCCGCCCTCCAATCAATACGTTTCAAGCATCAATCATGGATACAAAATATATTGGATGAATGAAAGCCCGCACTCTAGGATGGCGGAAAAAGGAGGCGCACATGCGCAACGAACGATTGGAACGGGGGCTGAAGATGCTGGAACGGGTGGACGGCCGCAGCGGGGGCGAGGTGCTGGAGGCCATGGAGCGCATCTGCCCGGACATGGGCCGCTACATCGCGGAATTCGCCTTCGGCGACGTGTATTCCCGGCCCGGGCTCGGCCTGCGCGAGCGGGAGATCGCCACCGTGGCCGCGCTCACGGCCCTGGGCTCGGCCCAGCCGCAGCTCAAGGTGCACGTCCACGGCGCGCTGAACGTGGGCGTCACCCGGACGGAGGTTTTGGAGATCATTCTCCAGATGGCCGTGTACGCGGGCTTCCCCGCCGCGCTCAACGCGCTGTTCACCACCGAGGCCGTGTTCCGCGAGCGGGACGCCGAAGGCCGCGAATAGACCCCAACCATGAAGGAGGCGAGATGACCCCTACCCGAACCGCAACCGCGCTGGCCGCGCTCCTGTTGGTCCTGGCGGCGTTGGCCTCCCAGGCCGCCTCCCAGGTCGCCTCACAGTCTGTCTCCTCGGCCGCCTCACGGGCCGAGGCCACGGTGTTCACCGGGTTCCGCGAGCCCACGGGCCTGGCCTTCGGCCCGGACGGCACGCTCTACGTCACGGAATGGGGCGCGGACCGCATCACCACGCTCTCGCCCTCGGGGCAGCGCGCCGTGTTCGCGGCGGGCTTCGGCAGCCCGTCGGGCATCGCCGTGGACAAGGCGGGCACGGTCTTCGCCGCGTCCTACGGCGGCAACGCGGTCTGGCGCATGGCCCCGGACGGCACGCGCACGCGCATCGCCGAAGGGCTGCGCACCCCTGCGGGCATGTTCCTGGAAAGCGGCGGCACCCTGCTCCAGGCGGAGCGCGCCGGGGGGCGCATCCTGCGCATCGACCCCAGCGCAACCGGGGTGCCGGAGGTCGTCGCCCGGGGGCTGGAGCTTCCCGTGGCCGTGGCCATGACGCCGGGCGGGCTCGCGGCCGCCTGCTGGAACGACACCGTGCACCTCGACCTGCTCGGCAATCGCCGCGCCCTGGAGGGCTTCCAGTGCCCGGGCACGGGGCTGGCCCTGCTGGAGGGCGGCGCGCTCCTGGCCACGGACTTCGGCGGCGGGGCCCTGCGGCGCATCAGCCCCACGGGCGAGGTCGAAACCGTGGCCACCGGGCTGCCCTCCCCGGCCGGGCTGGCGCTCGACAGGCACGGCAGGGCCTGGGTGGCCTGCTGGGGCGACGGCTCCGTGCGGCGCGTGGACCTGGATATGGCGGAGTAGGCTTCAGGACGGCGAGGAACCCGGGCCCGCACCCTATGCGCCGGGTGCGGGTTCCTCGCCCCCGGCTCCGCCCTCTATGTGGCGAAAGCGCAGCACGGCTTCGAGGAAGCGCCGCAGCAGCGAGCTCTCGCGCCTGCGCTTCCAGACGGCCGTGATCTCCCACCAGGGCAGCTCTCCCGCGAGCGGGCGGCAGACCACCCCCGCCCGGCGGTCGCGCCCGCTGGAGGCGGGAACGAGGGCCACGCCGAGCCCCGTGGCCACCAGGGCCACGGTGGACTGCTCGGTGTTCACTTCCTGGACGATATTCGGCGCGAAGCCCGCACGATGGAAGCAGCCCATGAGGCTCGCGTAGAGCGCGGGCTGCGCCGTGCGCTGGTTGAAGATCATGGGCACCCCGCGCAGGGCCGCGAAGGGCACCTCCTCCCGCTCGGCCAGGGGGTGACCCTCGGGCAGGGCCAGGGCGTACGGCTCGCGCAGGAAGAGCGCAGTGCGCAGGCCCGTGACGTCGTGGCCGAAGAGCCGCACGAAGCAGAGGTCCAGTTCGTCGGCCCGCAGCAGGGGCAGTTGCTCCGTGGTGGAGAGAGCGGAAAAGTCCAGGGCGATCCTCGGGCAGGCCTCGCGGAAGGCGCGGATGGCGCTGGGCAGGTTGCTGAGGGACGCCGGGCCGATGAACCCGACCCGAAGCCGCCCCTCCTCCCCACGGGTCATGGCCCGCACGCGCTCGGCACCGCGTTGGGCGGCCTCCAGCGCGGCCCGCGCATGCTCCATGAACTCCCGGCCCTCGGGCGTGAGCGCCACCCGGCGGTTGGCGCGGTCAAAGAGCCGCGCGCCCAGCTCCTCCTCCAGCGCCTTGATCTGCTGGGAGAGCGGCGGCTGGGAAACGTGGCAGCGCTCGGCCGCTCGGCTGAAGTGCAGCTCCTCGGCCACGGCCAGGAAATAGCGCAACTGGCGAAATTCCATTTTTGATACGTATTGCATATCAATTTGAGAGTAAAGATATATTGTACATATACAACCAAAGAGCGGATCGTGGCCTCGGATCAACCACAAGGAGGCCGCATGAACAACGTGCTGAGGCTTTTCGGCGGGGGGAATAGGGAGAACGGGACGACGAATCGCCATCATCGGGCCAAGCGGGCGCTCGCGGCCCTGGTGCTTGCCGGGGCGTTGGCCCTGGCGGCGGGCTGCTCCTACCAGCCGAGCGCCGGAGCGGAAGGAGAGCAGATCCGGGTGGAGCCGGAGACCTTTCGACTGCACATGCCTGCGGACGTCGCCCTGGACCTGCGGGGCAATCTCTACATCTCGGACCTGGGGCAGGACAGAATCTATTGCCTGTGCCCGGATGGCCAGATGGTGGTCTTTGCCTCCGAGCTGCGCGGCCCGGCCGGGTTGGCCGTGGACCGCGACGGCAACGTGCTGGTGGTGGAGACGGAGGCCGGGCGCATCGTGCGCATCGCCCCGGATGGCACAAGGAGCGTTGTGCTGGGCCCGGCGGATGCCCCCCAATAGGTCCTTCACGGACGGCGGGGCCTATGCGGGAGGCGAGGCCCATGCGGACGGCGGGTCCTGCGCGGACGGCGGGTCCTGCGCGGACGGCGGGTCCTGCGCGGACGGCGGGTCCTGCACCCAATAGGAGTATCTTTCCGGGACATGCAGAGGCATCCCCCCTCTTCCCCGGGCCGTTCAAATACCATGTTGGCCTCCCGTGTAATCGAGGCCACAATGCCTCAAGCACGTAAGCACGTGTTAAGCCACAAGGAGGCCAACATGGCGAGACAGAAGGTATCACAATGGAGTGCGTTTG
>JBFWJM010000144.1:0-8119 GCA_050253205.1 Desulfovibrionaceae bacterium | reverse complement strand
ACGGCGTGTTCCTCCAGATGGAGGACGAGATCGCCAGCCTCGGCGCGGTCATCGGCGCGTCGCTCGCCGGGCGCAAGGCCATGACCGCCACCTCCGGGCCCGGGTTCTCGCTCATGCAGGAGCTGCTCGGCTACGCCTGCATGGTGGAGGCCCCGCTGGTCATCGTCAACGTCATGCGCGGCGGGCCCAGCACCGGCCTGCCCACCAGCCCGGCACAGGGCGACGTGCAGCAGGCCCGCTGGGGCACCCACGGCGACCACCCCATCATCGTGCTCTCCGCGTCCAACGTCCAGGAATGTCACGAGATGACCGTCCGGGCCTTTAATATGGCCGAAAAATTCCGCACCCCGGTCATCCTGCTCATCGACGAGATCACCGCGCACACGCGCGAGAAGATCCAGCTCCCGCGCGAGGGCGAGCTGCCCGTGTTCAACCGCGTGGTCCCGACCATGCCCCCCGAGTGGTACAAGCCCTACGAGGAAACCGTGCGCGGCGTGCCGCCCATGCCCGCCATCGGCTCGGGGTACCGCTTCCATGTCACGGGCCTGACCCACGACCAGCTCGGCTTCCCCACCTCCAAGCGCAGCGAGGTGGAAGACCTCAACGACCGCATCTTCCGCAAGATCGACCAGTTCCTGCCGCAGATATCCCTGGTGGAGGAAATCCACACCGAGGACTGCGAGGTGGGCATCGTGGCGTACGGCTCCGTGGCCCGCTCGGCCGAGCGCGCCGTGGAGCTGGCCCGCAAGCAGGGCGTCAAGGCCGGGCTGCTCAAGCTCGGCACCCTGTTCCCCTATCCCCGCGCCGCCACGGAGCGCATGCTCGGCACGGCCAAGGCCGTTGTGGTGCCGGAGATGAACATGGGCCAGATTTCACGCGAGGTGAAACGCGTGAACAACGGCAGGGCGAGGGTCAAGACCCTCAACCGCGTGGACGGGCAGATCATCACCCCGTCCGAAATCCTCAAGGCCGTGATGCAGGTGTAGCCATGAGCAAGGAACCCACCGGAAACCAGATCATCCATCAGTACCTGAGGCACAACAAGAAGTTCCCGCACGTGCTCTGCCCCGGCTGCGGCCACGGCATAGCCCTGGGCTCCCTGGTCCGCTCCATCCACGGCCTCGCCCTGCCCAAGGACGACGTCTGCGTGGTGGCGGGCATCGGCTGCTCGGGCAGGCTCGCCGTGTACGTGGACTTCAACACCGTGCACACGGCCCACGGCCGGGCGCTGACCTTTGCCACAGGCATCAAGATGTCCAACCCCAAACTCAAGGTCATCGCCATCATGGGCGACGGCGACGCGCTCTCCATCGGCGGCAACCACCTGATCCACGCCGCCCGGCGCAACATCGGCGTCACCGCCCTGGTGCTCAACAACAACATCTACGGCATGACCGGCGGGCAGAGCTCGCCCACCACGCCCTCGGGCTCCACGTCCATGACCGCGCCCTTCGGCCAGTTGGAGAAAACCTTCGACATCGCCGAGCTGGCCAAGGCCGCCGGGGCGAGCTTTGTGGCGCGGGGCACCTGCTTCCACGCCCAACAGCTCGACAAGCTCGTGACCCAGGCCCTCTCGCACGGGGGCTTCTCCCTGGTGGAGGTCTTCTCCCCGTGCCATACCCAGTTCGGCCGCAAGAACAAGTACAAGGGCCCCGTGGACATGTACAACGCCCTCAAGAAGGGCGCGGTGCCCATGGAACGCTGGACGGAGATGAACGAGAAGCAGCGCGAGGGCCGCTTCCCCACCGGGGTCTTCACCGACACCGAGGAGCCCGGCCTGGAAGAGCGCTACTACGAACTCAAGACCAAGCTGTCGCGGGGGGCCCGGGCATGACCGAGATGCAACTGGAACGATTCGAAATCCGCCTTTCCGGCACCGGAGGGCAGGGGATCATCACCCTGGGCCGCGTCATGGGCTCGGGGCTGGCTCTCGGCCACGGCTTCCACGTCACCCAGACGCAGAGCTACGGCCCGGAGGCGCGCGGCGGCTCCAGCCGGTGCGACCTCGTGGTCTCCACCGAGCGCATCAGCTACCCCAAGGCCGAGACCCTCGACCTGCTGGTGGCCCTCTCCCAGGAGGCCTGCAACGCCTACTATCGCTACCTCAAGCCCGGCGGCATCCTGCTGGTGGAATCCGACCTCGTGACCCAGCCGCCCACCAACGTCTTCCTGGGCCTGCCGTTCACGGAGATGGCCAAGAAGAAGATCGGCGTGCCCCAGGCCATGAACACCATCGTGCTCGGCGCGGTGACCTACCTGCTCACCTTCACGGACCAGAAGATCATGCGCCAGGCCCTCAAGGACGCGCTCCCGGCCAAGATCCGCGACGTGAACGTCAAGGCCTTCAACCTCGGGTACCGGGAGGCCAGGCGCGTCTTCGGCGAGAAGCCCGAGGCCTGGAGCGGCGAGCCTGAAAACGACGAAGCCTACGGCGACATCTAGCCGCAGCGGACGAACGGAACAACGAGGCCGCCCCATGGGGCGGCCTTTTGTTTTGATCGGGGGCTAGAACCGGGTCTGCACCGTGGGGGTCATGCCTCTTTGCGGCCGCAGGAGCTGCGGCAGGAGCGCGCGGGTGTTCTGGTTGATGGGCAGGTTCCACTGGTAGGCGGAGATGACGCGCTGGTCGTCCAGGGTGGTGATGCGCGCGGAAACGTAGATGATGTCGTCACCCAGCAGGTAGGAGCCGGTGAGCAGGCTGGGCATGTAGGCCTCCGCGCCTTCTTCCGGCTCGGGGGAGGCTTCCCCGGCCGGAGCCGGAGCGGGCTCGGCCATGTTCTGCGCATTCGCCGCCGTTTGCGTCGGCGTGTCCGTGGGCGTTTCCGTCTGTGCTTCGGGCAGTGCTTCCTTCTGGGGTGCTTCTTCTTCGGGGAGGGCTGTTTCCGTCCCGGGCTGTACGGCCTGCTCCATGGTGGCCGCCTCGGTGGCTGCGGTTTGCACCGCCCTTACTTCTTCCGTCGTCTCGGCCTCGGCCGTCTTGGCCGTCTCCATGGCCCTTGCCTCGGCCGCCTTTGCCTCGGCGGCGGCCTTGCGCCGTGCCTTGAGCACCGCCGGGGAGGGATGCGCCTCGGGGTTCGGCGTGCCGGAAACCATGTTCATGCCGTCGCGCACCAGCCCGGCCACCACCTGCTCCGTGACCACGCGGCCGAAGGGGGCCTGGTCCGCCGGGTCGGATTCGTTGACGAAGGTGCCGAACCAGACCGGGGACTGCTTGTCGAACTTGAGCCAGAGTGTGGAGGCGAGCTTGTCTGCGGCCTCGTAGTTGAGCTCCACCATGGGCGTGGTGTCCTCAACGTACGAGGGCTTGGCCGTGGGCTCGGTGTCGAAGACCCAGTTGCGGGCGTCGTCGTAGTTCTGCTTCACCTCGCGCATGGTGCAGCCGGAAAACGCGAGCACGGCCACAAGCGCGAGCGTCATCGTCGGTCGAAACAGCATATTCACTCCCTGTTCGGGCGGGCCAGACGGGGAAAGTTCCGCCATGTCCGCCGCTTGTCTCATCGGCAGATCGCCGTCGCGGTTTAGGGGACCCGCTCCCCGGTCTTGTCGTGAAAGGCCCTTCAGCCCCGCCCCATGGCCGCCACCACGGCCCCGATGAGCCGCCCCATGTCGCCCGCCGCGCGGTTCGCGGCCGCCACCACGTCCTCGTGGCTGTTGGGCGTGTCCAGGCTCTCCCCGTCGGCGTCCACGTTCAGGTTCGTCAGGCAGGAGAGGCCCAGCACCTCCAGGCCCATGTGCGCGGCGGCCAGGGCCTCGATGGCCGTGGACATGCCCACCGCGTCCGCGCCGAGCCGCCGGAAGGCCCGCGTCTCCGCCGGGGTTTCGTACTGCGGCCCGCAGACCTGCATGTACACCCCCTCGGAGAGGGGGATGCCCAGCGCCCGGGCGCGCTCCATGGCCAGGGCGCGCAGCCCCGGCGAGTAGATGCGCCCGCAGTCCGGGAACCTCGGCCCCCAGGCGTCCACGTTGGGCCCGGTGAGGGGGCTCTGCCCGGTCATGTTGATGTGGTCGGCGATGAGCAGGAGCGAACCCGCCGGGCGGGACGCGTCCAGCGAGCCCGCCGCGTTGGTCAGCACCACTGCCTTGCAGCCCAGCGCCCCGAGCACGCGCACTCCGTGGCAGGCCTCGGCCGCGCTGAAGCCCTCGTAGAGGTGCACCCGGCCCGAGAGCACCGCCACGCCGACGCCCCCCAGCGAGCCCAGCACGAGCCGCCCGGCGTGCCCGGCCACGCTCCCCCGGGGAAAGCCCTCGATCTCCGCGCAGGGCAGGTCGTGGGCCGCTTGGAGCCCCTCCAGGGCCCCGCCCAGGCCGGAGCCGAGCACGAGGCCCACGCGCGCGGCTTGTGCTCTTCCGGTCTTTTCCTGTATACAGGCCAAGGAGCGTTGAACATTTTCCCTGGAAAGCATTGCTAGGGCCTTCAGTTTGCTGGTATTGCTTCCGATAGGACGGCTGGAGTCCCGCCAGCGGGAACCATAAGTCAGACGGGGCGCGGAAACAAGGATAGGCGAGCATATGGATATCGCGACGTTACTCGGCTTGATCGTCGGCCTCTCGCTGGTGATCGGCGCCATCTTCATCGGCGGGGCCGTCGACGTGTTCATCAACATTCCCGGCATGATGATCGTCGTGGGCGGGACGCTTGCCTCCATCATGGTGGCCTTCCCCCTGGAGGAGGTCGTGCAGGCCATGACCGCCGGGTTCAAGATGTTCGGCTCCCGCCGGACCCACACCCGCGACGTGGTCAACATCATGGTCAAGGTGGCGGAGATCAGCCGCCGCGAGGGGCTCATGGCCCTGGAGAACGTCTCCACCGAGAACCCCGTGCTCAAGAAATCCTGCCAGCTCATAGCGGACAACGCCGACCCCGCGCTCATCCGCGACACGCTGACCATTGAGATCAACTCCATGCGCCGCCGCCACCAGATCGCCCAGGACGTGTTCAAGCGGCTGGCGAGCCTCGCTCCCTCCTTCGGCATGATCGGCACGCTCATCGGCCTGATCCAGATGCTCTCCCGCCTGGACGACCCCTCCACCGTGGGCCCGGCCATGGCCGTGGCCCTGCTGACGACCTTTTACGGGGCCATGATGTCCACCATGCTGTTCATCCCCATCGGGGCCAAGCTGCGCGCCCGCACCCTCCAGGAGGAGCTGAGCCTGCAGATCATCTTCGAGGGCGGCAAGTCCATCCTGGAGAACAACAACCCCATGCTGGTGTACGAGAAGCTCTCCAGCTTCCTCGCACCCAGGGAGCGCGGGGGCTGATATGCCCAGGAAGCCGACCCTTCCCGCCCAGAGCACCGAGGTGCTCTTCGCGCCCGAGCCCGACAACGAGGACGAGCAGCACGAGTGGTTGACGACATTCGCCGACCTCTCCATGCTCCTGCTCGTCTTCTTCGTGCTGCTCTACTCCCTCTCGGAGATCGACCCCAACAAGTTCGAGAACACCTTCGTCTCCGTGACCCAGGCGCTGAAGCACGACAAGATCTCCACCTCGCGCATCACCGCGCAGGAGGCCGCCGTGCTGGTGGACCAGGTCAACATCCGCCGCCAGATCATCGAGCAGCAGCGCAAGGTCTTCTCGGACGTGAAGCTCCTGCAAACCACCAAGGGCGTGCAGGGCATGGTCACGGCCAGCTTCGAGGACGGCGTCATCACCCTGCGCGCGCCGGGTGACGTGTTCTTCGAGTCCGGCCAGGTGGAGATTTCCCCGGCCGGTCAGCGCGTGCTCCTGGCCATGAAGGATTTCTTCATCCAGCACCCCCGCCAGACCATCAACATCAAGGGCTTCACCGACAACGTCGCCCCCCGGGGCGGGCGCTTCAACGACAACTGGGAAATATCCGCCCTGCGTGCGGTCAACGTGCTGCGGTTCCTCATGGACATGGGCATCGAGCCCAAGCGCCTCACGGCCACCGGACTGGCGGACCTCGACCCCCTCGTGCCCAACACCACCGAGGAAAACCGCGCCAAGAACCGCAGGGTCGAGTTCGTGCTCGAACGGCGCATGTAAACGCGGACGAAGAAGGAAACGCCATGGATTTCACCATCAAGACCGAGGGCGACGAGGAACGCCTGCGCAAGGCCTACCGCACCCGGGTGCCCGGCTTCCTGGCCAAGATGGAGGAGAACGGCAAGGTCTACGCCGTCAAGGACGTATCGGCCTCCGGCTTTGCCGTGGAGGACCCCTCCGGCACGCTCCGCGAGGAGCAAACCCACACCGTCACCTTCTACCTCAACAAGAAGACCTTCCTGGCGGACGTCAGGGCGCGCGTTGTCCGCGTGCTGGACAACAGCATCGCCGGGCTCAACTTCGTGGACCTCGACCGACGCCAGTCCATGAAGCTCGACAAGCTCGTGCTGGAAATCCAGAAGCGGCTCATCGAACTGCGCAAACGCCAGCAGCAGGGTTGAGCCGCCCGGCGTCGCCCCTCCCTCGGCGAGCCCCCGGGGCGTTCACTCGCTTGACCCCAAAGCGGCGAACCACTATGACCGATGGACCGGACGCTCATGCGCCCGAGGCTCAATCAAGGATACCATCGTGATCAACGTCAAAGAACTGCTCGAAGAGATCAAAAACTCGCCCTACAAGGTGATCGACATTGCCGCGCCGCATACCGGCACCATAGAATTCAGCGGGTTGCAAACCGGAGAGAAGGTTCGCGGCCCGGCCGGGGAGCACAAGGAAAAGCCCGGCACCGCGCTGCTGACCATCACCCGCGAAAACAACACCAAGACCATCCACGCCCCGGAAAACGGCGAGGTGCTCGAAGTGGCCGAGGGGCTCTCCGGGGCCTTCGTGGAGGCCGGGCAGACGCTCATGAGCCTGCGGCACTACCTCTCGCGCAAGGAGGTCATCGAGCTCATCCTCAAGAAGGCCCTGCACCTCTTTGCCGCGCCCGAGCGCGCCAAGTATTATTTCGTCCCCGAGCTGGACAAGAAGCTCAAGCTCTCGGGCAAGCGCTCCGTGAAGGTGCGCGAGGGCATGGAGCTGTTCATCGTCTCGCGCATGAAGCGCGAGACCCCCCTGGCCTATGCGGGCCCCGAGGGCATCATCCACTCCGTCTACTTCCACCGGGGCAACGCCGTGGACGCCGGGCAGCCGCTCATCGGGGTCTGCCCCGAGGACCAGCTCGCCATGATCCAGGAGGTCGTGGCCCGGGTGCAGTCGGAGTGGGAGGAGGAACAGTAGCATGGGCAGGCTGCTCCAGATTCGCGTCATGGCCAGGACCTTCGACGAGAACGAGGTCCGCGACGCCTGGCCGAAGCTCAGCGAGCTGGCCTGGGGCAAGGTGCTGCCCGAGCAGGGGCAGGGCGTGCTGGAGCTGGCTTCCACCCTGGAGGACAAGCTCCGCATGGGCATGCTGCCTCCGGGCATCACCGCCGAGGAGGCAGCCATCAAGGCTGCCGGGGCCCTGGTGCGCTCCCTGGAGCGCGCCCTGGGCGACTGGAAGCCCGGCGACGCCGAGCGCCTCTCCAACCAGTTGGAGGACGCGCTCACGGACCTGGAAAAAAAGATCAAAAAAGTGTAGCGATACGTATCGCATCAGAGACGAGGAGCAGACATGGCTGGCAGCATGAACAAGGTGATACTCATCGGTCGTCTGGGGCAGGACCCCAAGCTTTCCTACACCCAGTCCGGTCAGGCCGTGGCCAACTTCACCATGGCCACGGACGAGGGCTACAAGGACCGCAACTCGGGCCAGCGCGTGGAGCGCACGGAGTGGCACCGCATCGTCTGCTGGCGGCAGCTCGCGGAGTTTTGCGGCAATTACCTCTCCAAGGGCCGCCTCGTGCTCGTGGAGGGCAAGCTCCAGACCCGCAAATGGCAGGACCAGCAGGGCCAGGACCGCTACACCACCGAGATCGTGGCCAACGACGTGCGCTTCCTTGATTCCAAGCAGGACGCCCAGCCGGGCCAGGGCGGCTACCAGCAGCGGCCCCAGCAGGGCGGCCAGCGCGGCGGCTATCAGGGGAACCAGGGCGGCAACCAGGGCGAACGCCAGGGCGGCGGCCAGGGCGGCGGCCAGGGCGGCGGCCAACCCCCGCAGTATCAGGACGAGGACATGGGGCCCGCTTTTCCCAGTGAGGCCAGCGGCATGGACGACGTCCCCTTCTGAAATCG
>JBFWJM010000143.1:0-8179 GCA_050253205.1 Desulfovibrionaceae bacterium | reverse complement strand
CCCTCCAGCTTGTTGTAGTACGCCTGGGGCACGGAGGTGTTGGGCTTGTGCGAGCCCGCCGGGGAGACGGACTCGTCCTTGAAGTAGATTTTGCACTTGGCGCCGATGGCCCGCTCCAGCCGCTCCGCCCGGATGAGCGGCGAGGGCCGCCAGATGCGGTAGACGTCGAGCACGGCCTCGGGGATGTCGATCCAGCTGTCCTGGCTCATCTCCTGGGCGATGAGCGCGTCGGGGAAGATCACGGAGAGCTTCTCCGGGGCCATGGGCTGGCCCGTCTCCGGGTCCAGGGGCGGGGCCATGGGCGTGGGCAGGTCGGGCATGGGGTTGTACCAGCGGGTGGGCATCTCCGACTGCGGCAAAATGATCCGTTTGTCCATCGTCTTTCTTCTCCTCATGAAGTTGCAAGGGGGCCGCGGTCTGGTCCCGCGGCCCCCTGCACTCTCATGCTCATAAAAAAACGCCGCTGGACCGTGAAGTCCGCGGCGTGAAGGTCACATTCCTGCCGGCGGCTTCAACCGTTGAGCCACCAGCACCACCAATTCGTTGCAAGTCGTTTCTCACGCATGCGGCCTTCATATCCCGGGTGCGTTTTCACGTCAAGGCCGGAGACCGGCGCGCCCTGCTCCGCGCGCCTTGCGGCCCTTTTTTTTCGCCGCGCGGCGCGCTCCATCCCCCCGGGCCGCACCCTCGCGGCGAGCATTTAAGGCGATTTCCGCGCGGTTTGCGGGCAAATGTTACGCAACTTCCCGCCGCATTTTCGACGCATTTTCACGGCCAATGGCCGGGAGAGAGGGCTGCACGCAAGGGCCCGGGCGGCTCCCGGCCTTGCCAGGGCCGCGCCTTGCGGTTATGGACAGCGGATGCCCGGCACCGGGCACGGCAGCGCCGCCAACACGCGCCCGGAGTTCAGCCGAATCCCGGCCGAATCCCGGGCCGAGTCGCGGCCGAGTTCAGAGCGGATTCTGGCCTGGTTCCTGGCGGATTCCGAACGGATTCCGAGCGGATTTCGGGCGAGTATTTTGGCGCATTTCGACACCAAGGCCGGAGCGCTCCGGCCGCGAGCCCCTGGAGGAGCAATGACCCCCACCGTGTATTACATCGAGGGCGACGGCATCGGCCCCGAGGTCTGGAAGGCCGCGCGGCCCGTCATCGACGCCGCGCTGGAGAAAGCATATTCCGGCAAGAAAAGCCTGGAATGGACCGAGCTGCTGGCCGGGAAAAAGGCCTACGCGGCCACGGGCGAATACCTGCCCCAGGCCACCATGGACACCCTGGCCGGGGCCTCCCTGGCCATGAAGGGCCCGCTGGAAACCCCCGTCGGCGGCGGTTTCCGCAGCCTCAACGTGACCATCCGCCAGGCCTTCGACCTCTACGCCTGCATCCGCCCGGTGAAATATTTCCAGGGCATCGAGTCGCCGCTCAAGCGCCCCGACCTGGTGGACATGGTCGTCTTCCGCGAGAACACCGAGGACGTGTATGCGGGCATCGAGTGGCGCGAGGGCACCCCCGAGGTCAAGCGCGTCATCGAATTTTTGCGCGAGCAGATGGGCTGCAAGCTGGCGGACGACGCGGGCATCGGCGTCAAGCCCATCACCCGCTCGGGCTCCAAGCGCCTCGTGCGAAAGGCCATCCAATACGCCATCGACAACAAGCGCGAATCCGTGACCCTCATGCACAAGGGCAACATCATGAAGTACACGGAGGGCGCGTTCATGAACTGGGGCTACGAGGTGGCCAAGGACGAGTTCAAGGACCAGGTCATGACCGAGTCCGAGGTGGAGATCGGCGACGACCGCATCGTGCTCAAGGACCGCATCGCGGACGCGCTCTTCCAGAACGTGCTCCAGCGCCCGCAGGACTACGACGTCATCGCCACCACCAACCTGAACGGCGACTACATCTCCGACGCGCTGGTGGCGCAGGTGGGCGGGCTCGGCCTCGCCCCGGGGGTCAACATGGGCGACACGCTCTCCGTGTACGAGCCCACCCACGGCACCGCGCCCACCATCGCCGGGCTGGACAAGGCCAACCCCGGCTCGCTGATCCTCTCCGGCGCGCTCATGCTGGAGAACATCGGCATGCTGGAGGCGGCGGAGCTCATCCGCGCGGCCGTGAACAAGACCATCGCCCAAAAGCGCGTGACCATAGACCTCGCCTCGCAGATTGAGGGCTCCACCAAGGTCGGCTGCCAGGAGTTCGGCGAGCTCGTGGGCTCGAACCTCTAGCCCGCACGATACAGACGCTACGCGGGGCGGCTCCGGGGTTGTCCGGGGCCGCCCTTTCCCGTCACCCATTCTCTACTCGACTTGCGGGCCGTTTTGCGTCATCCCATGGTCCATGTCCTTCACGCTAGATAACGTCACCTTCGGCTACCCCGGCCGCCCCCCGGTGCTCGACTGCGCGAGCGCGCGCATCGAGCCCGGCGCGCTCACGGTGGTGGCCGGGCCGTCCGGCGCGGGCAAGTCCACCCTGCTCAGGCTGCTCTGCCGCCTGGAGGAGCCCCAGGCCGGGGCCATCGCCTTCCGGGGGGAAAACCTCCAGGACTCGCCGCCCCAGGAGCTGCGCCGCCGCGTGGTCTACATCCAGCAGACCCCCACCGTGGTCTCCGGGTCCGTGCGCCAAAACCTCATCCTGCCGTTCTCCTTCGCGGCGAACCGCCCGCGCCCCGTCCCGGCGGATGGCCACCTGCGCTCCCTGCTCGACGAATTCCTGCTGCCCGGCGTGTCGCTTGGGCAGTCCGCGCTGGAGCTCTCCGTGGGCCAGAAGCAGCGCGTCTGCCTCATCCGCGCCCTGCTGCTCGACCCGCGCGCCCTGCTCTTCGACGAGCCCACCTCCGCCCTGGACCCCGAATCGGCGGACGTGGTGGTCAAAACCGCCCTGCGCCTGGCCGCCGAAGGCGCCACCGTGGTCTACGTGGCCCACGACCGCGACCTCAGCGCGCACCCGGGCGTGCGCTCCCTGCGGCTGGAGGGCGGCAAGGCCCTGGCCGCGCCGGGTGGTGGCGTCGCGGGTTCTGGCACCTCGGGCAGTGGCGCGAATGGCACCAATAAAACAGACGGGAACTGTACCCCGCCAGCAGGAGCAACGCCATGACCGCCGGATACGTGGAAATCGGCCCGGTGCAGCTCGCGGTGGCCCTGGTGTTCGTGCTCCTGGCCCAGGGGCTCTCCTGGTTCCACAAGCTCGGCCTGGGGCGCGACCTCGCCGTGGGCACGGTGCGCACCTTCGCCCAGCTCTTCCTGCTCGGCTACGTCCTGCGCTACATCTTCGCGCTGGATATGCTCGTGGTGGTGCTCGCCGTGTTCCTGGGCATGATGCTCATGGCCGGAAGCGTGATCCGAGGGCGCGTCAAGGAGCGCGACGTGGACTGGCGCGCTCCCCTGGTGGTCTCCATGGCGCTTTCGTACTCCGTGGTCTCGTGGTCCGTGCTGGCGCTGGTGGTCCGGGCGGAGCCGTGGTGGCGGCCGGATTATTTCATCCCCATAGCGGGCATGGTCATCGGCAATTCCATGAACGCGCTGGCCATCTCGCTGGACAGGCTGTTCTCCGACCTCAAGGCCGGGCGGGCCGAGGTGGAGATGCGCCTCTCGCTGGGGGCCACCCCGCGCGAGGCCAGCGAGGAGATCGTCCGGCGCTCGGTGCGCGCGGGCATGATCCCGAGCATCAACTCCATGATGAGCGTGGGGCTGGTGTTCATCCCGGGCATGATGACCGGGCAGATCCTCTCGGGCATGGACCCGGCCCAGGCCGTGCGCTACCAGATCGTGGTCATGCTCATGCTCGTGGGCTCCACGGGCCTGGCGTCCATCATCGCCGTACTCCTGGCGCGGGACCGCTGCTTCGGCCCCGGCGGGCAATTGCTGCTCAGGTCGAAGTAACTTCGCCACCAACGACCATTCCCCCGGGCAGCCATCCCCCGAAAGCGGATGACAGTCGGCGCGGATTCGGGTACGCGGAAATCTCCATGCCCCGATTACGGACCCTGGCGACCTTCCTGCTGGCCGCGCCGTGGCCCAACGTCACCGCCCTGGCCTCCCTCGGCGCGGCCGCGCTGCTGTGGTACCGCGCCAGCGGGCTGCTCGGCGAGGGGCGCCTCGTGCAGGGCCACCTGCTCCTCTTCCCCGCCCTGGGCTGGGCGTTGCTGGCCGCCATCTGCTGGCTCGACGCCATCTCCCGCCACCGGGACTACGCCCGCCTCAAGGGGGTGCTCCTGCGCCGGGGGTTCCACCCGCGCCTCTTCGCCCTGGTTTCCACCTCGCGCTGCCAGCGAGACGCCGCGCTCTTTGCCGCACGGCAGGCGGGCTGCGCCCGCGAGGCCCGGGCCCACTTCCGCGCGCTGGGCTATCGGTGGTACCACCTGCTGCCCGACCCGGTGGTGGACAACCCCCTGGCCTTCTTCGACCTCCGCTTCCTGCGCCGGGCCTTCCTGCCCGGCAAGCGCGCCTAGCTCGGCAACACTTTCCCGCATTCCGCGCCTGCGCGGCACAAGCGCACTCCACCGCGCAGCATGCCCGGCAAGCGCATTCCCTCCAGCGGCACGCCCGAAAGCCCGCCCCCAGAGCCGCCATCTGACCCAATCGCCTCACAAGGCTCACCTGGCTCCCGCCCCTGATCTCAGGCGCCTCCGCCATCCGCGCCGCCGCCATCCGCGCCACCGTCACCAGCACCGTCGCCATCACACTGCCCAGGCCCGCCCCCGCGCAAGGCTTAGACGCAGCCTCCATCCACCAGTCCCGGCGCTCCCGGCACCAGCGGCCCTCCTCCCCCTTTGCCGTTCGTCTAGTCTCCCATTCTTCCATGGAAGCATGCAAGCAGCCCCAGCGAACCCGACCGATACACACGATGCATGCCGCCGCGAGTGCAAGGCATGAGAAAATGCCGGGCCGACGTGTATTATTGCGCATACACGAGGGTCCGGCCTTTTCGAAATAACGCCGCAATGGCGGATGACTGCCCCATATCACATGAATTGTTCAGGCGCGGCAAGAACGAGGCGCAAAAAAAGCCCAGGACCGAAGTGTATCTCTCAATACATGAGGGTCTGGGCTTTTTGCGGCAACGAAGATATTGCCGATGCATGGGCAATTCATATGTGCTCGAAATCTATCCCCATCTCGTCCGCCGTCTGCACCAGGTCGCGCAGTATCTTGAGCGTCTCCTCGGCCTCCTGGGGGTCGAGCTTGCGGATGGCGAACCCGGCGTGGATGATGACGTAATCCCCGATCTCCACTTCCTCGTCCATGATCAGCAGCGACGCGGAAACCGTGGTCGTGCCCTCGCCCACCTTGCAGGTGGCCATGCCGTTCTCGATCTTCTGAATTTCAGCGGGCACCGCGAGGCACATAGACCACCTCCTCGGAAGGGGTTGTTCTTTCCACAAAGGTTCCGCCCGCCTGCGCCACCTCGTCGAGCACCGCCCGGGCCATTCTCGGCATGGCCGCGTCCACCTCAGGCGAGAGGTCCGTGGACATGGAACCGTAGTCCTTGGGCTCCATGCCGATGACCACTGCATCGGGCCGATTGCCGCAGATTTCGCAGGTGACGAGCGTGTCCACGAGGTCCGTGTCGTGCAGGGAGTTGCGGAAGGAGAGACACTTGCGCAGGTCGTCCCCGGTGAGGCGGTAGAGCGAGCCAGGGGGCCCATCGCCCAGCACCGCGTCCGCCACGATGAGCAGGTCGCAGTTCATGATGGGGTCCATGAGCCTGAGGCCCAGGGTGCCGCCTTCGAGCACGGTGACGTTCTCGGAAAACTCGTACGCGTGCTCCAGATGCTCCGCGAGGCGCACGCCGATGCCTTCGTCCGTGTACAGGACGTTGCCCACGCCAAGAACGAGAATGCGTTTGGATTCGGACATCCGCGCTGTGTATCAGAAGATGGCCCCTTGCTCAAGGGCGCTCCACTCCCGGCGGCCGAAAGCACCAGCCGAATGGCTGGTTTGTTGTGCGT
Source organism: Desulfovibrionaceae bacterium (assembly GCA_050253205.1). Classification (GTDB taxonomy): domain Bacteria; phylum Desulfobacterota; class Desulfovibrionia; order Desulfovibrionales; family Desulfovibrionaceae; genus JAHJKV01. The sequence goes on along the minus strand of JBFWJM010000143.1, from coordinate 2,232 downwards.
TATTGCGCCCAAGGGCCGCTGATGATGACCGCGCGGGATCATGCGGGAGCACGCGGCCGGAGCCTTGCGCCAGGTCGGCCGTGGCCAGCCGGTCCAGGGCTGCCATGACAGCCGGGCCAAGATGTTCAGGCTATCAGGGGCGGTCATTGCGGGCTCTGCAGCAGACGGACTACGGGAGGAGGCGGAGCGGGAGAACAGCAGAACGGAGGGTGCGAGGTGGGCGCTGGTGCAAGCCCCGCAGGGACGGTGGGTATTTTTTTCCAGGATGCGCCCGGGATCCGCACGCAAAGCCACTACGGACAACGGGAGACGACCGGGAGACGACGGGGGCGGCTGGGGAGGCTGGGGCGGCTGGGGCGGCTGGGGTGGCTGGGGCGGCCCAAGCAAACGACCGAAAAAAGAGAGGCCCGGCAAGCCGGGCCTCTCGGGAGTGCGAGTCGCCGATCCTAGAGGATGCGGAACTTGCTGGTCTGGCCGGTCTTGGAGTCGATGACGTGCACGCCGCAGGCGATGCAGGGGTCGTACGAGTGGACCGTGCGCAGGATTTCGACGGGGCGCATGGGATCGAAGATCGGGGTGCCCATGAGGGCTTCCTCGACCGGGCTCATGATGCCGGCGTCGCAGCGGGGACCGAGGTTCCAGGTGGACGGGACGACCAGCTGGAAGTTCTCGATCTTCTTGTTCTTGATGTTGATCCAGTGGGACAGGGTGCCACGGGGGGCATGGACGAAACCGACGCCCTGCGCCTCGTCGGGCATTTCCCACTCGGTGTACAGGTCGGTGTCGCCGCCCTTGACGTTGGCCTGGAGCTCATTGACCCAGCCCTCGATCTGCCCGGCGATGACCAGGGTCTCGATGCCGCGGCCAGCGGTGCGGCCCAGGGTCGAGAACAGGGCCTCGGGGCCCACACCCAGGTAGCTCAGCACGTAGTTGACGGCGTCCACGGTGGGCTTGTGACCCTTGGCGTAGGACACGAGGCACTGGGCCAGGGGGCCGACCTCGGTGGCCTTGCCGTCGTAACGGGGAGCCTTCATCCAGGAGTAGTGCTCCTTGTCGCCCAGCTTGGTGTACTTGGGCTTGGTCTCGCCGTTGTACGGGTGCTTGGGTCCGCCATACTCGTACCAGGAGTACTTCACGTGCTCTTCGATCTTGGAGCCGTCGAAGTCCATGGGATTGGCCAGGTCGCGGTTCATGACCACGCCCTGGGGCAGGAAGCGGGAGTTCAGGTCGTACTCGTCCGTGGGGAACTCGCCGCAGCTCTGGAAGTTCGTGGTGCCGCCGATGCCAGCCCAATCCTTGTAGAAGGAGGCCACGGCCAGCAGGTCGGGGATGTAGAACTTCTTGACGAACTCGATGGTCTCTTTCTCAAGCTCGATGTACTTGGCGATCTTCTCGTCGGAGAGCGCGTCGTAGTTGGTGCAGCCGCCCACCACGGTGAACTGGGTGTGCGGGTTCTTGGCGCCGAAGATGGCCATGGCGCGCGCGGCCTTGACCTGCAGCTGCAGGGCGTCAAGGTAGTGCTTGGTGGCCATGAGGTCGGCCTCGGCGGGCAGGTAGTAGGCCTCGTTCTTCTTCTCGCCCAGGAAGTAGGCGTTGGTGAAGGGGCCCAGCTGACCGGACTCGACCAGGCCCTTCACGGTGTCGCGCACGGCAGCGAACTGCTCGGCGGTCTCGCCGCGATCGGCCAGGGAGTTGGAGAGGTCGGCGGTCTTCTTGGGGTCGGCCTGGATGGCGTTGGCCACGTTGACCCAGTCGAGGGCATGCAGGTGATAGAAGTGCACGATGTGGTCGTGCAGGAACTGCGAAGCCATGACCAGGTTGCGCATGAGGATCGCGTTCTTGGGGATGACGACCTTCACGGCGTTGTCCACGCAGCGGGTGGAAGCGAGCGCGTGCACGTAGGTGCAGACGCCGCAGGAGCGCTGGGTGAAGTGCTGGGCGTCGCGGGGGTCGCGGCCCTGCAGGATGATCTCCAGGCCGCGGAAGAGCTGCGAGCTGGAGCGGACGTCGGCGACGACGCCGTTTTCGACTTCCACCTCGATGCGGAGGTGGCCTTCGATACGAGTCACGGGATCAACGACAACGGGTCCGTTGTAGCTGCTCTTCGGCGTAACCATGGGAGCGGCTTCAGGTTTCTTGGCACCCATATTATTCCTCCTTGATGGTAGGCTGGATTAGGTCTGTAACCGACTAGGCCTCTTCGTAGAAGGGGCTCATCTCATCCCAGAAGTC
>JBFWJM010000142.1:0-8200 GCA_050253205.1 Desulfovibrionaceae bacterium | reverse complement strand
GCCAACCTCAACAAAGGGCCGGGAGATTTCCTTCGGGAGTCCCCGGCCCTTCTTGTTTCCCGACCATCCAGCCACTCGATATCTTCAGAAAGCGATTTACTTATATCGATTCATCGTATACGATTCCAGAAATCGTGCCACACGGGAGGTCGGTATGCACGCGTTCGGATACGCTCGGGTTAGCGGGCTTGGACAGGTTGACGGGGACGGATTCACCCGCCAGGAGGAGGCTATCCAGGCTTTCGCGCAGAGCCATGGACTGCTGTTGGTCAAGACGATCCGGGAGGAGGGGGTGTCCGGTACCCTAGACGAGGATTCCAGGCCCGCGTTTCAAGAGATGATCACGGAGGCGGAGCGGGAGGGCGTACATGCCGTCATCGTTGAGGGGATGGATCGACTCGCCCGAGAATACCGGGTCCAGGAGAGTTTGCTAATTTTCCTCGCCGCCCACGGGTTCACCCTCTACTCCGCGAGGACCGGGGAGGATGTCACCCAGGCCATCTCCTCCGACCCGATGCAGAAGGCTCTCGTACAGATGCAGGGCGTTTTCTCTGAACTTGAAAAGGGGATGCTGGTCAGGAAGCTGAAGGCGGCGCGGGATCGGATCAGGGCTGGCAAGACGAAGTGCGAGGGCAGGAAGGGCTACGCCGACTCCGCCCCGGAAATCATAGCCGAGATCAAGAGACTCCGCCGCAAGCCGAAGGGGCGGCCCCGTCCTACTTACGCTGATGTAGCCGATGCACTGAACCAGGCCGGGCACACCACGCTGACCGGGACTCCGTTTACTTCTGCGGTGGTCGGGAACATCCTCGCCCGGTACGGCTGATACCAAGAGTCGGTACCACCGGGTACGACCGGGGATTCGGCTTGTTTGCATGGCTCCTCCCGACGTTTTCTTGCATCCGAACCCTCTGTTGCCGGCTTGATCATCCTACGAGCTTAGACGGGATGTTAGGCCCCCCTCCGGTTATCTCGGCGAGGGGGTGGGGGTGCTTCGTTACGGGTGAGCCATCATAATTTTTCTTTATAATTTGGAGCGTTGTTTTGTTTGTAAAACAGGTAGATGCCGATTGAAAAAGCTCATTAAGTGCGATACTCGTAGCTATCGATATCGTTTGCAATATTAAACCCCAAGGGGAGAATATGTCTACAAAACTAATATCTATGTTTTGTGCCATTATACTTGTTTGTTCACTCGTATCGTGTGCAAAAAAGCCAGTATTGACAAGAGAAGAGTCTTTAGCTCTTAGGCAAAAACATCTTGAAATGACTCAAAGAACTTATTCGCAGAAAACTCCCGATGAAGTTCTTGTTGCTGTAGACAACATTTTGCGCCTTGCTGATGGGGACTATGAGATATTTCATAGCGAAAAAGGACTAATAGCAAAAAGACGATGGTCATTTTACGCAGTATTGTTCGCAGCATTTGGTCAAGATACTTGGTATATAAGCACAGAGTATACAGATTCTAATAGTACTAATATAGAAATAAGAGTTGTTTCGCAATCACAAGGAGTAGCTCCGATGGCTACAACGAATGGTGGCTGGACTGCTACAACTCTTCCATCGCTAGAAGATAGTGTGCTTTCAGAGCCGCTTTATCAACTCTTTTATTCGAGGCTAGACTATCTGCTCGGGGTAAGCGACATTTGGTATGACTGCAAAATCGCAAAAGATGTTTTCGACGTTACAATGAAGAACCATGTTGAACCATTATGCTTTTGTGCGGATGACGAAAATCCTGATGAGCACACAGAAGAGTAGCAAATAATTCTTACGTGCATACCCCCAGAGCTTTGTCACCGGGTGCATCTCGGGAGTATCCCAGCGGGGCATAGAGCGGGGCAAACAGGGAAACGAAAAAGCCGGTCACATCGTTGATGATGTAACCGGCTGATTTCCTTGGTAGCGGGGACAGGATTTGAACCTGCGACCTTCGGGTTATGAGCCCGACGAGCTACCGTACTGCTCCACCCCGCGTCACGTGAGAGGGTGTATATAGGCAGCAGTCCGGACTCTGTCAACCTCTATTTACTTCCGTCCGGAAATTTTCTATTCCATCCCGGTCATGACAGCGAAGACAGCCATTTCCATCGTCGTTCCCGTCTACAACGAAGAGGACAACCTCCCCAGGCTCCTGGCCGAGATATCGGCAGCGGCCGCCCCCCTGGGCCGGGAGTGGGAGTGCCTGTTCATCGACGACGGCAGCAAGGACGGGAGCCTGGACGTGATCCGCTCCCTCGCGGCCGAAACCCCGCAGCTCAAGTACCTCGCCTTCGCCGAAAACCGGGGCCAGTCCGCCGCCTTCAGCGCCGGCTTCCGCGCTGCCAGGCATCCCATCATCATCACCATGGACGCCGACCTCCAGAACGACCCGGCGGACATCCCCGCCATGCTGGAGCGCTACGAGGAGGGCTTCGAGCTCGTCATCGGCTGGCGTGCCGAGCGCAAGGACACCTGGGTCAAGCGCATCTCCTCCAAGATCGGCAACAAAGTGCGCCGCTGGTTCACCCGTGACACCGTCCACGACACGGGCTGCTCGCTCAAGGTCATGGACGCCGAGATGCTGCGCATGCTCCCGCGCTTCAAGAACATGCACCGCTTCCTGCCGCCGCTTTTGGCAGCGCAGGGCGCGCGCATCGCCGAGGTGAAGGTCAACCACCGCCAGCGGCACATGGGCTCCTCCAAATACGGCACCTGGGATCGGCTCAAGGCCGGGGTGTACGACCTCATCGGCGTGCGCTGGCTGCTGACCCGCTACATCACCTGGCAGATCAAGGAAAAAAACTAGCATGTTCGCACTGCCGGAATACTGGTGGGTGCTGGCGCTGGCCCTCGGGCCGCAGCTCGTGTTCCTGGGTTGCCTCTTCGCCCGCAGGGGCCGGGGGGCGGAGGTGGCCAACGCGGCCATGCCGCTCTGGGCCGTGGGCATGCTCTGCTTCGGGGCGCTGGTGGGCGTGGGCTATGCGCTCGTGCAGAGCGACTGGGTCTTCCTGCTCGGGCAGTCCTGCGTGCTGCTCATCGGCTTTGCGCGCATCCGCCACCGGGAGCACGGGGAGAACGGGGAGTGAGCCGCCGCGCGGCCCTGCCGCTCAAGCCCCTGCTCAAGGGGCTGGTCATGCTCGGCGTGCTCGGCGGGGCGGTCTGGGCCGTGCGCTCCCTCGGCGTCACGGACATGCTGCGCGATGCCGCGTGGTTCAACGAGCACGTGCTCGGCTCCGGCCCGCTGTCCATCATTATATATATGCTCGTCGGCATGGGGGCCACGGCGCTCGGCCTGCCGAGGCAGGTTGTCTGCTTCCTGGGGGGCATGGCCTTCGGCGCGCTCTCCGGCACCGTGCTCGGCACATTGGCCTCGGGGCTCGGCTGCCTGGCCTGCGCGGCCTTTGCCCGGTTCTCGGGGCGGGAGTTCGTGGTCCGTACCTTCGGCCCGCGCCTGGAGCGGCTCGACCGCGTGCTCCGCTTCAGCCCGTTTCAGATGGCCGTGGCCATCCGCCTGCTGCCCGTGGGCTCCAACCTGCTCACCAACCTGGCGGCGGGCGTCTCCTCCATCCCCATGTGGCCGTTCGTGCTCGGCTCCACCCTGGGCTACCTGCCGCAGAGCCTGGTGTTCGCGCTGTTCGGCGGGGGCATGAACGCCGACTCGCCCCGGGGCGTGGCGCTCTCTGTGGGCGTGAGCGTGGCCCTGTTCCTCGCTTCCGCATGGATGGGGGTCTCGGTGTGGCGGAAATACCGCCGCATGCGCCGGGAGGAGGCGGGGACCGACCTGCTGGACGATGCCGCAGGGGACGACTTCTAGCAGCCTGCCACATCGGCTGCCATAAAGGCCACCACACTGGCCGCACACTGGCTGCCACACGGGCCGAACGGTTCGGCCCACCCGGGCGAGCCCTTCCTTTATTGCGTGGTGTTCTGAATGCCTGCGGGGGATGACGCGAGCAAGGCCGCCGGGTCTCGGCTATCCGTCCGCGCCGGAGGCCGAAGGAAGCCCCAGCAGGGGGGCCACCCAGGCCTGCCAGGCCAGCCAGACGTACCCCGCCGTGACCCCGCCGAAGAGCCAGCCCGCGACCACGTCCGTGGGAAAATGCTTGCCGAGATAGACCCTGGAGAACCCCACCAGCAACGGCAGCGCGGCCCAGCACAAACGCCGCCGCCCGGGCCCGGGCCAGAGCAGCGCGGCCAGCCCCGCGAGGCAGGCCGTGTTGGCCGCATGGGCCGAAGGGTACGATGTGCCCTCGGCCTTGGTCCGGGCGAAGGTCTCGGGTCGCTGCCGCCATTGCCCGTCCTCCACATACCAGGTGGAGGCAACGCTGTTCAGCGGGCGCACGCGGCTGATCTCGCCCTTGACCACGTTGGTTGTCAGGTCCGTGAGGCCCAGCGCCGCCAGCAGCACGCAGAAGAACGCCAGCTCCCTCCAGCCCGCCCGGCGCACCCGCCAGGCCGCCGCCAGCGCCAGGAGCACGAAGAACAGCGCCTTGGACGAAAGCAGCTCCATGGGCAGGTTCAGCGGGGCCCAGTGCAGGTACTGGTTGATGAAGACCAGCAGGTCGAGGTCGAATCGCGGGGTGTGGAAAAACATGGCGGGTCGGCTGCTCCCTCCGGGCTGGCGTTGCGGTGCGTCCGCGCAGGATAGCCGCCCGCAGGGCAGCGCGCAAGGCCATCCTGCACCGGGGCTTGCCTAACGCCGCCCGTCCTGTCAATGTGTGCCGTCATGCCCCGCCAACGCACCGAGAACCCGGCCCGCATCGCCATCCTGAACCCGCGCCTCTCCCGCTACGGCGGGGCCGAGGGATTCGCCTGGCGGCTGGCCGAGGCCCTGGCCCGGGCGGGGTATCGGGTGGACTTCATCTGCGGGCGCAGCGAGGCCGCCCCCCCCGAGGGCGTGCGGCCCGTGGTGGTGGGGCGCTTCGGCCCCTTCCGCTGGATGAAGCTGCTCTGGTTCGCCCTGGCAGCCGAGCGCGCCCGCCGCAGGGGCGGCTACGACCTGACCATCGGCCTGGGCAAGACCTTCACCCAGGACGTCATGCGCGTGGGCGGCGGGCCGTTGCCCGTGTTCTGGCGACTCTCCAAGCTCGCCTGGGAGCCGGGCATGCCGCGCATCCTCAAGATGCTCCGCCGACGCCTCAACCCGGCCAACTGGGTGGGCTGGTGGATCGAGCGCGTCCAGGCCCGGACCACCCCCGTCATCGTGGCCAATTCCTACCTCTCCCGGCAGTGGATCGTGGAGGCGCACCCGCACCTCGACCCCGCAGCCATCCGCGTCATCTTCAATCGGCCCGACCTGAGCCGCTTTTCCCCACTGCCCAGGGAAGCCCGCGCCGAACTGCGCGCCGCAGCGGGCATCCGCGAAGGGGAGAGGGCCGTGCTCACCGCCGGAACCAACTTCGCCCTCAAGGGCGTGGCCACGCTCATCCGCGCCCTGGCCCGCCTGCCGGAACGCTACCGCCTCTTCGTGGCGGGCGACCGCAACCCCGACGCCTGCCTCTCCCTGGCCCGCAAGCTCGGCGTGGAAGGCCGCGTCACCTTCCTCGGCCGCGTCAACGACATGCGCGCCTTCTACAACGCGGGCGACGTGTTCGTCCTGCCCACCTTCTACGACGCCAGCTCCAACGCCGTCATGGAAGCCCTCGCCTGCGGCATCAAGACCATCTCCAGCCGCTGCAACGGCTCGGCCCACTTCCTACCCGGCGACCGCATCCTCTCCGACCCGGCCGCCGACGGCGAACTGGCCGACATGCTCCTCCGGCTGGAAGACGAGCCCGCGCCCGGGCCGTTCGAGTGGCCGGGCGAGGTGCGCAGTGGCATGGGGGCCTGGATCGACCTCATCGCCGGGCTGGTGAAACATTCGTGATGGCGTCGTTGCTTCGAGCCGCCACGATCCTCATGTATTAAGACATACTATTCGGGCCGTGGCGTCTCTCGCGCCTTGCCCTCACGATGCCCCTGCTCCAGTTTGGGCCAGCCCGGGGCGAAGGTGCAACGCTCGTGACGGCGTCGTTCAGTGCATTCCAGGCGAGTCTTCGAGCCGTGGCAGGGGGGGGCAGGGGCGTCAGCCCCTGGACTGCGGGGCATCCCTGACCCGGCCTGCGGGGGATCTCCAGGCCGTGCGGTTCCGCACCACTGTTTGGCGGTTTTCGGCCTGAGAAAAACGCGGTCTTTGCGTGGCATCTGGCCCGGAAGCATGGAAATGCCTGCCTGCTGGAGCGGTTGGCCGCCCTGGACGGGGATGTTCAGGGAGGCGGATTATCCTTTGACCAGGGCGGGTGAAATGTGGGATATACCTCTTTGAAAGATCGATCCGGACTATGGCGGACCGGTTGTCCGGCGGAAGGGGCTCCCCGTGCGGGAGGGCTTTTTCCGGGGCGGATCGAAATCATGCGCGTTTCAGGTGGCCTACCCAGGGGTGGGGGCAGCCGCCAATTTCGGGAGAGGCCGTCCTCGCGGGCCCTGGCGCAACGCCGGGTCCTGGAGGCGGTGTGCCCACATCTTGAGGGAATGATGGAACCGAAGACCGAACTCAAGCTGCTCATTGTCGACGACACCCCCATGAACCTCGTGCTGCTGGAGCAGCTGCTCAAGGATTCCGGGTGCGACATCCGACTCGCCCAAGGCGGGCCGGAGGCGCTCGAACTTGTTGAAAAAAATGATTTTTCCGTTATCCTGCTCGACATCCAGATGCCGGAGATGGACGGATACGAAACCGCCAAGGCCATCAAGCGCATCGCCCGGGCCCGACACACGCCCATTATCTTCATCACTTCCATTTTCCAGGACGAGAAGTCCGTGAAGCTCGGCTACGAGGCCGGTGCCGTGGACTACCTCTTCCGGCCCGTGGACCCCATGATGCTGCGCGCCAAGGTCAAGGTCTTCACCGACCTGCACCGCCAGCGGATGCGCCTGGAGCACGAGATTTCCCAGCGCACGCGCATGGCGGAGGCCCTTTCCAAGGCCGAGGAGCGCTACCGCAGTTTCTTCGAGAAGGCCGTGGAGGGTATTTTCCAGACCACCATGGACGGTACGTTCCGCGACGTGAACCCGGCCATGGTCCGCCTGCTGGGGTACAACTGTCCGGACGAGATGCTCGGCAAGCCGGGGCTCATGGCGGAGCTGCTCCTGGACGACGAGGAGCGGGAGGCCTATCTCGCCGCCTTGGAGAGCGAAGGCTACGTTTCCAACTGGGAATTCCGGCTTCGCCGCAAGGACGGCAAGGTCGTGTGGATTTCCGAAAGTTCGCGGCTGGTGACCTCCGAGGAGGAGAGCTACATTGAGGGCGTGGTGGAGGACGTCACGGAGCGCAAGCTCTGCGAGGAGGACCTCCAGCGCCAGGCCACCATCGACAGCCTCACGGACATCCCCAACAGGACTCTCTTCTTTGACAGGCTGGAGCATGCCGTGGCCAGCTCGCGCCGTTATGAAGAGAAGCTCGCCGTGCTGTTCATCGACTTGAACGACTTCAAGAAGGTGAACGACTCCCACGGGCACGGCGTGGGCGACACGCTGCTGCGGCAGGTGGCGGGGCGGTTCCGCGAGCGGGTGCGCGCCTCGGACACCCTGGCCCGCCTGGGAGGGGACGAGTTCGGGGTGATCCTGCCCGTTGTGGAGGGGCGGTCGGCCGTGACCAAGGTGGCCGAGGGGCTGCTCGCCGCGCTGGATGAGTCCTTCCAGGTGGACGGCCACGAGGTCATGGTCGGGGCCACCATCGGCATCAGCCTGTACCCGGAACACGCGGAAGCGGCCGCGGAGTTGGTTCGCATGGCGGATATGGCCATGTATGCGGCCAAAAGGGGTGGGAAGAGCCCCTACGCCTTCCATGGTTGTTGAATGATTTTGGAGTCTTTTCGGCGGAAATGTCGGCAAGCAGACATTTCCAGCCGTCATTAGTGCAAATATCTGTGCGTGTTGAGGGCGGCTTTCCGCCCTTTTTTTTTGACGCCTTTGATGAATGATTTCACAAAGGTCTTGACCTCATTTGCTTAATCGGGCATGAAAAGTCCACTTTTTTACAAAAGGGCGGTTGGGAGTTTTCCCGACCGCCCGCGTACAACAGCACTAGGCTTGGAAGGGTGGAAGTATGGTCTTCAACTGGTTGCATCTTGCCATGATCATCTTTCTGGTGGGCGCGCTGGTATTCGCGGTGGGTCCGCTGATTCTGGCGACGCTTCTCGGCCCCAGGGCCACCGGCGGGGATATGCACATGCCG
>JBFWJM010000141.1:0-8294 GCA_050253205.1 Desulfovibrionaceae bacterium | reverse complement strand
TCATGATGTTGGCCTCGATGCGCGTGTATTTGCCGGGCTTGTTGAGGATCGAGTCCGGGATGGCGACCTTGCCGATGTCGTGCAGCACGGACATGGACTCGATGGTGGAGATGACGGCGGGGGTGAGTTCCTTGTAGCCCTGGGAGGCGAGCTCTTCCGCCAGGACGCGGACGAAGTGCTGCACCCGCTTCAGGTGGTTGCCCGTCTCCGGGCTGCGGCAGTCCGCCAGCTGGGCCAGGGCGTAGATGAGCTTGTCCTGGGTCTGGAGGCGGAAGATGCGCTCGGCGGAGTTGAGCCGCACGCGCAGCTCCTCGGGGTTCATGGGCTTGATGAGGAAGTCGTCCGCGCCGAGTTCCAGCGCGCGCACGAGGTTTTCCTTGTCCGCCAGGGCCGTGAGGGCGATGATGTAGGTATAGCCAATCTCGCGGCTGCGGATGAGCTCGATGAGTCCGAAGCCGTCCATGCGCGGCATTTCGAGGTCGGTGATGACCAGACGCGGCTGGTGGCGCTCGAAGAGCTCCAACCCCTCCAGGCCGTCCTTGGCCTCGAAGGTATCGAAGCCCAGGGAATGGAGGATGCGCACCAGGGTTTTCCGCTGGAAGCGCGAATCCTCCACCACGAGGATGAAGTTGCCCTTGTCCCCCTGCGGGGCGATGGCGTTTTCTTCCGGGCGCATAGGGACCACCAGACCTTGTAGGCAGGAGGCGCGTCGGCCGATCAACGGGCCGGTTCACTCCGCACCACCCTGCAACACCTCGGCATGCCTACACGACCACGGCCGCCGCGTTAATCAGCCGATTGTCGTATTCCTCTCCTCCGAGGATCCCCCGTTACTTACAACCTCTCCGAAAAAAAAGCAAAAGGCCCGCCCCTTGCGAGGCGGGCCCGTTCAGGCGAAAGCGAATGCGGGTTAGGCCATGGCCTTTTCCAGGTTCGGCACAACCTGCTTCTTGCGGCTCATGACGCCCTCAAGCCAGGCGGTCTTGCCGTCGACCTTGACGCCGAAGGCCTTCTCGACCACGGAGGGATCCTGGGAGGCGATCATCAGGTCGGAGGATTCCTTCATGATGTCGGTGAGGATCAGGAAAACGGAATGGCGGCCGTCCTGCTGCATCTTCTCGATCTCGGCCTGGAGTCCGGCGCGGTGGGAGTCGAGCATGGACAGGTCCACAACCTCAAGCTGGCCGATGCCGACCTTCTTGCCGGACATGTCGAAGTCCTTGTAGTCGCGGTTGACCAGCTCGGTGGGGGTGGCACCGTCAACGGCGGACTTGACCTTGAACATCTCCATGCCCAGGGCGCTCACGTCGCCCACGCCGGCGATCTTGGCCAGGCCTTCAACGGCCTTCTTGTCGGCCTCGGTGCAGGTGACGGACTTGAACATGACGGTGTCGGAGAGAATGGCACAGAGCATGGCGCCGGCGACCTTGGCCGGAATCTCGATGCCGTAGAAATCGTACATGGACTTGATGACCGTGCAGGAGCAGCCCACGGGCCAGACCCACATTTCCAGCGGGTTGGGGGTGGTCACGTCGCCGAGCTTGTGGTGGTCCACCACGCCGACGATCTCGCCCTTGGCGAGGTTGTCCAGGGACTGGGAGAGGTCGGTGTGGTCCACGAGCACGATCTTCTGATCGGTGCCGTCGGTGACGATCTTGGGGGTATCCAGGCCGAACTTATCCAGCACGAAGGCGGTTTCGGGGGCAAGCTTGCCCTGGGCGACGGCCTCGGCGGCCATGCCGCGCTTGGAATACAGGTCAGCGACCGCGATGGCGGAGGCGATGGTGTCGGTATCCGGGTTTTTGTGTCCTACAACGATGATAGCCATTTTATTCCTCCAGTTGATTTATGAGCAAAAGACGCCTCGTGAAATCGATTGTTCCAAATATCACAAAGCCGCCCGGCTGCCAAGTCAGAACATGGAGGCCCCGGCCAAAAAGAACACGACCGTCGCACAGACGGCGCAAACCACGTAAGCGCGGCGCAATCGCAGCGCCAAAAGGCCGCCAAGGCTCGCCCCGAGCCATAAATGCGGCCAGGTGACCTCCAGCCGAGCCAGGGCGAAGCCGACGTTGGGCAGCACCAGGCCGACCACGAAATGCAGCGCCAGGATGAGCGCGAAGAACCCGCCCCAGGCCGCCCCGGCGGTGATCAGTATGGAACGCAGCAACAGCCGTGAGGGGAACGGCGCCTCGCGCGTGCCGTTGGCCCAGGCGGCGGCCTGGTCGTAAGTGCGGCTGTTGAAGGTGCGCAGGGCGTCCTCCGCGCTGGAGCCCACCCAGGCCAGCGGCACGGAGGCGAGCATGGCCACCATGATCTCCCCCGGGACCTCCAGGGAAAAGCGCGAGGTGAGCGCCAGGGCGGCCAGGGTGGCGGCCGTGAGGTGCGGCGGGATGAACGACCCGGCGGGGATGAGATCGAGCCAGGCGAGCTCGAAGAAGATGGCCACGGCCATGGCTATTTCCCAGTGCCCGGAGACGAGCCCCCAGAACAGCCCCACCACCAGCGGCCGCTCCAGGAGGCCCACGCTGAACGAATAGCGGAACAGCGTGAACACCGTGAAGCACAGGGCCACCAGGGCGTAGTAGGCCGGGATGGTCAAGCCGCCTCCTCGTGTTCTCCGCGCGCGGTCAATGCGGCATGGATGCTTCGCATCGCATGGCGGGTGCCGAGGTGGCGTGTCTGTTGCAAACAGTGGATGAACATGCCGGACGCGCCACTAGAACTTCACCTGCACGGGGTCGTTGGGCACGCAGCGGAAGTCGAGCCTTACGCCGGAGCGCTCGAACTGCCGCAGGAGCTTTTCATCGCCCGGCGAAAGGGCCACGCTGGGCGAGAGCTGTCGCCTGCCCGTCTCGTAATGGATGTTGCCGATGTTCAGCGTCTCGCAGTGCAGGCCGTGCTCCCAGGCGGTCATGGCGTCGGTGCAGTCCTCGAAGAGGACGATGGCCGAATGTTCCACCGAGGCGAATATCCGGGCCGCCTCCTCCGGAGTGGTGAAATAGACCCGCACGGACTGCGGGATGGCCAGGCACATGATCTGCTGCTGGATCGCATCGGCCGAGACCGGGCCGTTGGCCACGATAATGGCCCCGGCGTTGGTGTGCGGCAGCCAGGTCTCGATGATCTGGCCGTGCACCAGGCGGTTATCGATGCGAATCCAGTCCATGCCCACCTCAGTTGCCGCGTTTTCGCAGCATCTGCCCCGCCACCACAATGCCGCCGCGCCCGGCTTCGCGCACGGCCTCGGCCATGTCGTGCAGGGGCTGGTGGCGGACCTGGAGCGCCTTGATGAGCATGGGGAGGTTGAGCCCGGCCACGACCTCGATGTCGTGGTCCTTGAGCAGGGAAAGCGAGAGGGTCGTGGGCGTGCCGCCGAAGAGATCGGTGAGCACCAGCACTCCGTTCTTGCGGTTCGCCTTGTTCACGGCCGCCTTGATCTGCCCCACGATGTCGTCGCCGCCCGCCTGGGGGGAGATGGCGACGCAGTGCAGGTTATCTTGCGGTCCGAGGATGAGTTGGGCGGCCTCGGCGATGTTCACGCCGAAGGAGCCGTGCGTCACCAGAACCAGCCCGGTCTGGCCCTTGCCGTCGGTATTGGTGTCTGCCATGTCAAACCAGATCCATGTGCCGATGTTCCAGCGTCATGGTATAGTTGTGCTTCTTGAGTTCCGAGGCCACCAGTTCTGCCACGCAGACGGAACGGTGCCTGCCGCCCGTGCAACCGATGCCGATGGTCACGCGGTAGCGGCCTTCCTCCGCGTATAGTGGCAGAAGGTAGACCAGAAAATCAAGGAAACGCTGCCGAAAGGCGCTGCCCACCGGGCTGCCGAGCACGTACTCGGCCACGGGGGCATCCTTGCCGGAAAAGGGCCGCAGGGCCTCGTCGAAATAGGGGTTCGGCAAAAAGCGCATGTCGAACAGCAGGTCGCAGTCGATGGGCACGCCGTACTTGAACCCGAAGGAGACAACGTGCACCCGCAGCGAACCCGTGGACGCCTCCAGCACCGACCATTTCTCCTGGATCGTCCGGCGCAGGTCGTGGATGGAGTATTCCGTGGTGTCGATGACCAGCTCGGCCGCCAGGCGGATGGGCTCCAGCAGCCGTTTCTCCTGCTCCAGGGCCTGCTCCAGGCCGAGATTGCTGCTCTCCAGCGGATGCGGCCGCCGGGTGGTGGCGTAGCGTTTGATCAGCGTGGGCGTGCGGCAGTCGAGGTAGACGATCTGCACCGTGAAGCCGAGGGCGGCCAGCTCCTCCCGGGAGGCGTCCCAGGCGTCGGCGAAGTCGAGCTGGCGGAGGTCCATGCCGAGCGCCAGGCCCCGGTGCTGCGCGTCCTTGCCCTGAAACAGCCCCACCAGCCTCGGCAGCATGGAGATGGGCATGCCGTCCACACAGAAGAAGCCGAGGTCCTCGAAGACCCGCAGCGCCGTGGACTTTCCCGCGCCGGAGAGGCCGGTGACGACGATGACGGGAAAGGTGGTGCGCGGGGTCATGGCCTGCCTAGGTGGACCTGAGCAGCGACCAGAGCGCGTCCGCCGTGTTCGCCGAGAGGAAGTTCGCCCGGAAGTCCGGGTCCTTGAGCAGGCGGGAGATGTGCGCCAGGATGCGCAGGTGCTGCCCGGCCACCTGGTCCGGAGCCAGGACGAGGAAGAAGATGCGGCACGGCTGGTGGTCGAGCGCCTCGAACTCCACACCCTGCTCGCTGCGGCCCACGGCCACCACGATCTCCTCCAGGTCGTCGAGTTTGCCGTGGGGGATGGCGATGCCATCGCCGATGCCCGTGGTGCCGAGGCTCTCGCGCTCCAGGAGCACGGTGAGCGCCTTGTCCTTGTCGAGTCCCGGGAGCTTCTCGCCCACGGCGTCGATCATCTCCCGAAGGACCTCCGCCTTGGAGGCGGAGGTCAGTTCGGGAAGGATGAATTCCTTTTCCAGATAATCCCCAAGTAGCATGTCAGTATCCGGGGTCGATGATTCCGAAGTCTCCGTTGCTGCGCTTGTAGATGACGTTGATGCCCTCGGTCTCCGCGTTGCGGAAGACGAGGAACTCGTAATCGTCACGGCTGGTCAGCTGCTCGGCGGCCTCTTCCACGCTCATGGGCTTGGCCTCGTACTTGTCCGTGCCGATGATGGTCGGCATGTTGGTATCCGGGCTCAGGCTCATGAAGTCCATGCGCACCTCCTGCTGCTGGGCGCGGCGCTTCCTGGACTTGCTCTTGTCGCGTATCTTGGTCAGCTGCGATTGCAGCTTGTCCACCACCATGTCGATGGTGGAGTACATGTCGGCTGATTCCTGGTAGGCGGAGATATGGATGCTGTCCGCGGAGAGGACCACGTCCGCCATCTGGCGGAACTTCTCCACGGAGAGGTTCACCAGCAGCTCGGACTCCTCCGAACCCTGCATGAACTTCTCGATCTTGCCGAAGCGCTTCTCGGCGTGCTCCTTCAGGTGCGGAGAGGGGTCGAAATTCTTGAAGTTGAAGTTGATGTTCATGGACAAACCTCCTTGGTCAGAGGGTTGACGGGCGAATTGCCTAGAAAATCTGCTTGCGCTTGCTGGAGGACGGAATGTCCAGGGCGGTGCGGTATTTGGCCACGGTCCGCCGGGCGATGTTCACCTCCAGCCTCTCCTTGAGCATGTCGGCGATGACCTCGTCGGAGAGCGGTTTCTTGGGGTCCTCCTCGTCGATGATGCGCTTGATGATCGCCTTCACCGACTCCGAGCCCACCTGGGTGCCGTCGTCCATCTCCAGGGCGGAGTTAAAGAAGAACTTGAGCTCGTAGATGCCGTGCGGCGTGGACACGTACTTGTTGGTGGTGATGCGGCTCACCGTGGACTCGTGCATGCCGATGTCCTCGGCCACTTCCTTGAGGATGAGCGGCTTGAGCTTGGTCACGCCGTGCTCGAAGAACTCGCGCTGGAACCCGACGATGGAATCCATGACCTTGTAGAGCGTGCGCTGGCGCTGGTAGAGGCTCTTCATCAGCTCCGAGGCGGAGCTCATGCGTTCCTTGAAGTAGCTCTTCTCCACGTCGTTCCTGGCCTGCACGCTGTCGGTGAGGAAATGGTTCATCTGCAGGCTGGGCAGCCCCTCGTCGTTGAGCACGATGACGAAGTCGTCGCCGTACTTGTAGACGAACACGTCGGGCGAGACGTAGTGCGGCTCCGCGCCGGAAAAGCTCGCGCCGGGCATGGGGTCGAGCTTCTTGATGGCGTCGAGGTAGCCCTTGAGCTCGTCGAGGGTGAGCTTGAACTTGCGCGCCAGGGGCTTGTAGCGGCGCTTTTCCAGGTCTTCCAGGTGCTCGCCAACCAGGGCCCGCATGATCGGGTCGTCGATGCCCAGCACGTCCATCTGCACCAGCAGGCACTCCTGCGGGCTGCGCGCGGCCACGCCCAGCGGGTCGAGCCGCTGGATGCGCCGGATCACGGATTCGATCTCCTCGTGCGTGCCCTCGCAGAGCTGGGAAATCTCCTCCACGTCCGCCTGGAGGTAGCCCAGGCCGTCGAGGTTGCCGATGACCGCCTCGCCGATGGCCACCTCCCGGGCGGTGAAGTCCGAGAGCTGCATCTGCCAGGCGATGTGCCCTTCCAGGGAGGGCTTGGAGGCCAGCCGCGCCTCGAAGGAGAGCCCCTCGTCGGGAATCTCGACCTCGCGGAACTGCGACTGCTTGCTGGTGGAGGAAAATTCGCCGAGGTAGTTTTCCCAGTCCGCGTCGCGCACAAGCTCGGCGTCCGTGGGCTCCTGCGAATCGCCCGACTCGGCGGACTCGGTGCTCGCGTGGTTCGCCTCCTCGGAGAGCGGCGTATCCTGCTCCTCAAGGAACGGATTTTCCAGGAGTTCCGTCTGCACGGCCTCGACGAGTTCGAGGCGGGAAAGTCGGAGAAGCTGGATGGCCTGGCGCAGTTGGGGCGTCATGACCAAGCGCTGGCTCAGCTTCAGTTGCTGTCGAAGTTCAAGACCCATGGTGGTGTCGTTCTACCGCCTTGTTCACTGCCGATTCAGGGGCCGCACCCGGGACGGGAGAACCGGGAACGGGAGCATGAAATGGACGACCTTGCCGTCCTGATCCGTCTGTACCATGCCACAGCGTGGGAGCGAATTCAACAGAAAGCATTCAACTCTCTGGAATAAAAGAAATTAGTCGAGTTATTCTCGCACATGAAAGAATCATACCAACCTTGGCAGGCCGTGTAAATCGCCAATCACGACAAAACGATCGAAATCGACCTTGTCAAGGGGTTTTGCCCCCCGCATGCACGGAAAACCCGGGCCCGAAACGGCGGGAGCGTCAGAGGGAGAACTTGTCCCCCAGGTACACGCGCCTCGCCTGGGTGTCCTGGACGATTTCCCCGGGCGTGCCCTCAAGGATGATGGTGCCCTCGTAGACGAGGTACGCCCTGTCGCAGATGGCCAGGGTCTCGCGCACGTTGTGGTCGGAGATGAGGATGCCCAGGCCCAGGTCGCGCAGGGTGGAGATGATCTCCTGGATGTCGATGACCGCGATGGGGTCGATGCCCGCGAAGGGTTCGTCGAGCAGGATGAACCTGGGGTCCGTGATGAGCGCCCGGGCGATCTCCAGCCTGCGGCGCTCGCCGCCGGAGAGGTACATGGCCGCCTGGCCGGAAAGGCGCGAGATGTTGAACATGGAGAGCAGTTCCTCGGCCCGGCGCTTACGCTCCCGGCGGGAGAGCCGCGTCTGCTCCAGGATGATGTCCAGATTCTGGCGCACGGTGAGCTTGCGGAAGATGGAGCTCTCCTGTGGCAGGTAGGAAAGGCCCATGCGCGCGCGCTCGTGCAGGGGCAGCCCGCCCACCTCGCGCCCCAGCAGGTGCACGGAGCCGGAGTTGGGCTTGATGATGCCCACGAGCATGTAGAAGGTAGTGGTCTTTCCCGCGCCGTTGGGCCCGAGGAGCCCCACCACCTCACCCTGGGAGAGCTCCAGGTTGACGGAGTGGACGACCTCCTTCTGGCCGTACCGCTTGCTCAGGTTCGTTGCGCTGAGGCCTCCGGGCACGTCAGAACTCCAGGTCGCCCGGTGCGCCGAGCACGGCCTTGACCCGCTGGCCCTTGCCGCCGAGCACCTCGCTGCGGTTGTCCTTCATGTAGAACTTCACCACCTGCCCGGAGATGGTGTTCTCGCCGTCGCGGAGCACGGGGTCGCCCTCCATGACCAGGATGCCGTCCTCCACGTGGTAGGTGAGCCGGGAGCAGGTGCCCCGGGTGGTGCCGCGCACCACGCGGACGCTCCCCTCGGCCACGATGCGCTCGATGGTTTCCGAGGAGGAGCGCTGCTT
>JBFWJM010000140.1:0-8295 GCA_050253205.1 Desulfovibrionaceae bacterium | reverse complement strand
TACGCTGCGGCCCCGCCCCCTTCTCACGCCTGGCATCCGACCCCCGTGGAACCGATTTCCCCGCGAGCCGCCACGGCAGCAGGCATAACGCCGGACACCTGGGCCCGCATTGTTCTTGCGCCAGCCGTCGCCCCATCCGGAAGCCGCCTGCCGCCCGCCCGGGCGGCTGCATGGGCGAGATCAAGGTCGAGATCAAGGTCGAAATCAAGGGAAGGGTCAAGGGCGGGATCAGGGGCGGTGAGGTGGCTATACGGCGTGGGCCAGGGCAGTGCGCACAACAATTCTTAAGCTTCCCGCCCCGCCCGCTTGAAATCGGCCTGCCCGTGGGCTACAACCCGACAAACGCGGCAAACGCGAACGATCTCCCGCAGGAAGGAACACATGGCGCTCATATTCGGCGCCCCCAAGAAAGGGGGCCAGACCCAGGACGAAGGGCTCAAGGACCAGCGGCTCATCAACTCCCGCGACCTCTACCTCGCGGGCCGGGTCAAGATCGTGACCACGGACGCGGTGCCCAACCGCCAGGTGGCCGGAACCTTCGGGCTCATCGTCTGCCGCTCCTACACCTTCGACAACGCCTTCTACGGCCTCGTGGCCCAGGCGCTGGAGGTGAACGCTGACGCCATCCTCGCCTACCGCGAGAACGTCTCCTTCCATCCCGAGGGCGACCGCTACTACGCCTGCTACGGTACGGCCGTGCGGCTCAAGCCGGAGTAGCCGCCCCGCCTCCCACATTCCACAAAAAAGGCCCTTCCGATGAAGGGCCTTCTTCTTGATCCGCTCCAGGGAAAGACGAAGCCTACTCCCGCGCGCCCAGCCGCCTGTCGAGGAGCAGGCAGTCCGCGAGCGTCAGGGCCAGCATGGCCCGCAGCACCGGATTGATGCGCGGAATGGCCGAAATGTCGTGCCGTCCGCCGATGACGATCTCCCGCTCCTCGCCCGTGGCGGTCATGGTGGCCTGCGGCCTGGCGATGGAGGGGATGGGCTTCACCGCAGCCCGCACCACGATCTCCTGCCCGGAGGAGATGCCCCCGAGGATGCCCCCGGCGTTGTTGGACCCGAAACCCGCGCGGGTCATGGGGTCGTTGTTCTCCGAGCCCTTCATGCGCGCCGCGCCGAACCCGGCCCCGATCTCCACGCCCTTCACCGCGCCAACGCTCATGAGCGCCGCCGCGATGCGCGCGTCCAGCTTGCCGAACACCGGCTCCCCCAGCCCGGCCGGAACGCCCAGGGCCCGCACCTCCACGATGCCGCCCAGGGTGTCGCCCTCGCCCTTCACGGCCTTGATGCGCTCCTCCCAGGCTCCCGGGGCGTCGTCGTCCGGCGCGTAGAACGGCCTGCGCTGCGCGCCCTCCCAGTCGTCTCCCGCTGCCTTGATGGAACCCAACTCCCGCGTGCAGACGAAAATCTCGATGCCCTCTGTGCGCAGCAGCTCCAGGGCGATGGCCCCGCCCGCCACGCGCGCGGCCGTCTCCCGGCCGGAGGAGCGCCCCCCGCCCCGGTAGTCCCGCAGGCCGAACTTCGCCTGGAACCCGAAGTCCGCGTGCCCGGGGCGAAATACGTCCTTGATCTGCGAATAGTCCCGCGAGCGCTGGTCCTCGTTGCGGATGAGAAAGCCGATGGGCGTTCCGGTGGTGACCCCCTCGAACACGCCCGAGAGCAGCTCCACGCGGTCGGCCTCCTTGCGCGCGGTGGAGGCCACGCCCTGCCCGGGCCGCCTGCGGTCGAGCTCGCGCTGGACCACGGCCTCGTCCAGGGGAATGCCCGCCGGGCAGCCGTCCACCACGCCGCCCAGGGCCGGGCCGTGGGATTCGCCGAAGGTGGTCAGCCGGAAGATTTCGCCAAAGGTATTGCCGCTCATGCTATTTCTCCAGCTTGTCCATGTCTTCGGCCTTGCCGAGCAGCACGAGCACGTCGCCCTTGTGCAGCACGTCGTCCGCCTTGGGCACGAAGTTGTACCCCTGCTGGCCCTCGCGGCGCACGGCCACGATCTGCACCTCGTGGCGCTTGGGCAGGGAAAGGTCGCGCAGGGTCATGCCGTCCCACTTCTCCACGGTTATCTCGCGCACGATGATCCCCGCACCCAGCGGCAGATATTCGAGCAGGCCGGGCACGGCCAGCTGGTGCGCGAGCTGCCGGGCCATGTGCTGCTCCGGGAAGAGCACGTGGTGCACGCCGAGCCGCTTGAGCACGCGGGCGTGCTCCTCGCTGGTGGCCTTCATCCAGATGGACTTGACCCCCATCTCCAGCAGGTTCATGGCCACGAGCACGGAGTGCCCGAGGTTGTCGCCCATGGAGACCACCACGTGGTCCAGGTCCGCGATGGCGAGCTGCTCCAGGGCCCGGCGGTCCGTGGCGTCCGCCTGGTACACCTGCGAGAGCACGGCCTGCTGCTGGCGCACGTGGTCCATGTCCGAGTCGATGCCGAGCACGGCGTGGTCCATCTCGCGCAGGGCCTCGGCCAGGGACGAGCCGAACTTGCCGAGCCCGATCACGCACACTTCAATCCTCTTCGCCATTCGCCTCTCCTCGTCAGCCCACGGGCAGGTCGTTTTCAGGTATACGGTATCTCGGCTCCGTCTGCCAACTCTGCAAGGCAGAGAGCAGCCAGATGGGCCCCAGCCTGCCGATGAACATGAGCACGCAGATCACGGCCTTGCCAGCGTCGGTGAGCACGGAGGTGAGCCCCGTGGAGAGGCCCACCGTGCCGAAGGCGGACACCGCCTCGAACAGGGTTTCCAGAAACAGGCCGCGCGCCAGGTCGTGGGAGATGTCGCCCCCTTCGGATATTTGCAGGGCCATGGTCGCGCCCAGGCTGAGCAGCATGGCGAACACCGCGAGGCTGATGGCCTTGGCGCGGGTGGAGCGCGAGAGCGCCGCGTTGCCGATGATCACCTGCCGCCCGCCCTTGAGCTTGGAGACGACGTACCCCAGAAGAGCCCGGGCCGTGGTGGTCTTGATGCCCCCCGCCGTGGAACCCGGCGAGCCGCCCACAAACATGAGCATGAGCATGAGCATGAGGGTCACGTTGGTCAGGTGGCCGATCTCCACGGTGTTGAACCCCGCCGTCCGGCAGGAGACGGACTGGAACAGCGCGCTGAGCAGCAGCTCGTTCCAGGGGCCCTCGCCCCCCCCGGCCCACTCCGCCAGGAAGATGGCCACGCCGCCCCCCAGGATGAGCCACAGCGAGGTGGAGAGCACCACGCGCGTGCGCCAGGTGAACAGGTGCGGCCCCAGCCGCACGAAGCGCGGCCCCCCGCGCATGAGGCTGCGGCCCACGGCCCCCAGCTCGATGAGCACCGCGAAGCCGAGCCCCCCCAGCACGATGAGCAGCATGAACACGAGGTTCACGCCCCAATCCGCCCGCCAGTGGCTCAGGCTGTCCGCGTAGAGAGAGAACCCGGCGTTGCAGAAGGCGGAGATGGCGTGGAACAGCGCGGACCACGGGTGAAAGCCGGAAGGGTCCTGCGCCAGGAGCAGCAGCGCCCCGCAGAGCTCCACCGAGAGGCAGATGCCCACCACCCGCAGCACGAAGCGCACGAGGTTGAAGGACGGGTCCGAGAGCAGGGTCTGGCTCACGGCCGTGCGGTCCGCCAGGGAGATGCGCCGCCCGAAGAGATAAAACACCAGGCTCGTGTAGGTCATGATGCCCAGGCCGCCGAGCTGGATGAGCACCAGGATCACCCCCTGGCCCACGGGCGTGAAGAAGGTGCCCGTATCCACCACCACCAGGCCCGTGACGCAGACGGCGGAGGTGGCGGTGAAGATCGCGTCGAGCCAGGCGAAGCCTTGCTCGGGATGCACGAGGCAGGCGGGCAGGCGCAAAAGCGGCGCGCCGATGAAAATGGCGGCCAGGAACAGCCACACGGGCATCCAGTACGGGGTCAGCAGCTTGGAGCGCATGGGGTTAGTTGCCGGTGTCCTTCACAGCGGCGGCGCAGGCGGCCACCACTTCGTCGAGGGGCCGGGCGGCGTCTATGGCCGCGTCCGCCACGCCTTGGTACAGCGGCTCGCGCTCGGCGAGCACGTCGGCCACTTCCTCGGCGATGGTCCGCCCGGTGAGCGACGGCCGCTGCCCGGCCAGCGGGTCGCCCGCCAGCCGCGCGGCCAGCACCTCCGCAGGGGCGCGCAGGTAGAGCGTCAGGCCCCGGGCGAGCATCCGGCGGTTCTCCTCCCGCAGGACAATGCCCCCGCCGCAGGCCACCACCATGGGCTCCTCCCCGAGGACGGCGCGCAACGCGGCAGACTCCCTGTGGCGGAAGGCGTCCCAGCCCTCGCGCTCCACGAGCGCTGCGATGGACTCGCCAAGAAGTTCCTGGATACGGGCGTCCGTGTCCGTCCAGCCGAGGCCGAGCGCCGCCGCGAGCCCGCGCGCCGCGCTGGTCTTGCCGCTTGCCCGCGCCCCCACGAGAAACACATGCCGCCGCATCTCCTCTTCTCCTGCTCCGCTTCTTCCGGCCATGGCCCCGCACTGTAGTGCAAAACCCCGGCGGAGACAAACGGCCGCCAAAGGCCGGGCTCGCCCCGGCGGCCGGGCCCGGCCCGCGCGCTTCGCTTTGCATCCCGGGGCCGAATCGTGTACAACGCGCCTGCCCGTCCACGCCTCCCGTGGCGCGGCCATTCTTGCACAAACGAGGAAAAACAATGAAGACCGCCATATTCGGCTTTTCCGGAGCGGGCAAGAGCGAGGTGTTTCGCGCCCTGGCCGGCCCCTCCGCCACCGGTACCCGCGCCATGGTCAAGGTGCCCGAACCCCGGCTCGACCCCCTGGTGAAGCTCTTCAACGCCAGGAAGGTCACCTACTCCGAGATCGAATACCTCGACATCCCGGGCGGCGGCGGCAAGGGCGACGGCCTGGGCGAGCGCGTGCTCTCCGAAATCCGGGGGTACGACTGCCTGCTCGCCGTCATCGACGCCTTCTCCGGCCTCCAGGACCCCAAGGCCCAGTTCGACGGCATCGAGACCGACCTCATCGTCTCGGACATGGCCGTGGCCGAGAAGAAGCTGGAGCGTCTGGCGCTGGACAAGAAGAAGAACTCCCCGGCCTACGACCCCAAGCAGCAGGCCCTGCTGGAGCGGGCCCTGGCCGTGCTGGAGGAGGGCCGCCCCCTGCGCGCGGAGCGCGAGGTGGCCGACGCGCCCGAGCTGCGCGGGTTCTCCTTCCTCTCCTCCAAACCCATCCTCTACGTCTGGAACACGGACGAGGCCTCCGCGGCGGAATACGCCCTCCCCGAGGAGGGCCCCGGTGTGGCGCACATCGCCCTGGCGGCCAAGCTGGAGGGCGAGCTGGCCGAGATCGAGGACCCCGAGGAACGGGCCATGTTCCTGGCCGACCTCGGCATCACCGAGACCGCGCTGGACAAGGTCGTGGCCAAGACCTACGACCTGCTCCGGCTCATCAGCTTCCTCACCGCCGGGGAGAAGGAGGTCCGCGCCTGGCCCGTGCGCAAGGGCTCGCGCGCGCCCCAGGCCGCAGCGGTCATCCACACGGACTTCGAGAAGGGCTTCATCCGCGCGGAGGTCATCGGTTGGAACGACTTCCTGGCCTGCGGCGACTTCAAGACCTGCAAGGACAAGGGCCTCGCCCGCCTGGAGGGCAAGGAATACGTGGTCAAGGACGGCGACATCGTGGAATTCCGCTTCAACGTCTGATTGATCGCCGCCCGCTCCTCGCAGCGGCATACGCCATCAACCGAGCGCCCTTCCCCTGCACCGGGGCGGGGCGCTTTTTTATGCCCCATGCCCGGCCCCATGCCCGGTCCTGTACCCGGCCCTGCGCCGAATCCTCCAATGGGCCGCCAGCTCCAGCAGCACGAAGAGCGCCATGGGCACGGCCAGGAACACGAAGGTCAGCGCCGAGGCGGCGGAGCGGTCCGAGGAGGTGAGAAACGGGTAGAGGTAGCCCATGAACGAGGCCACCCGCCCGCCCCCGATGAGGAATACGAGAAAGTATTCCGAAAAGGCCACCAGGAAGACCACGGACGCCCCGGCGGCGACGGCCGGGGCCAGCAGCGGCAGCTCCACCTTGAGCAGCACCGTCCAGGGCCCGGCCCCGAGGTTCGCCGCGCAGAGGGAGTGCCCCTCGCCCATGGCCTCGTACCCCGCCGTGAGCGCCCGCAGCATGTACGGATAGCTGAACGTGGCGAGCACGAGCACCACGCCCAGGGTCGTGTCGATGATCCCCAGGCGGATGAACGCCGCCTGCACGCCCATGGAGAAGGTCATGGGCGGCACCAGGGCCGGGGCCAGCAGCAGCCCCTCGGCCAGGGCCTTGCCCCGGAAGCGCCCCCGCGCCAAGAGCCGCGCGGGCAGCACGCACAGCGCCAGGGCCAGCGCGGCCGTGGCCAGGGAATACGCCGTGGAGGAGGCCAGGGCCCGGAGCATGGGCTCGCCCTGGGCGGCCACAAAGCGCAGCGCGCGGAGGTCCAGCTCCGCCGGGAGCACCTCCGGGTAGCGCCAGCCCGGGGCCAGGGCCGAGGCCGCCAGCACCAGCAGCGGCAGGAGCGACGCCGCGCCGATGCCCGCGAAGGCGAGCCGGAGCCAGCCGCCCCGCCCCGTCCGGTTCATGCCGTTCTTCCCGTTCTTGCCATGCATCGCCGCCCGGGTGCTCATAGCCGCCGTTCCCCGGCTCCCAGCCGCGCGGAGGCCCGCGCATACAGCGCGATGACCCCCACGGCGAGGAGCAGCATGAGCACCAGCAGGGCCATGGCCGTGGGCCGGTTGGCCAGGTCGCGCTCGAAGTAGAGGCTGTACACCCGCATGGCCACCATGGCGGGACGCGATTCGCCCAGCAGGTACGGAATATCGAACGCGCCGAAGGTGTAGAGGAAGAGGATCAGGAACGCCGTGTGCAGCACCGGCCCCAGCCGGGGCAGCACCACGAGCAGGAAGGTCCGCGTACTGCCCGCGCCGAGCATGCGCGCCGTTTCCACCAGCCGCCTGTCCGTGCGCGCCAGCACCGAGAGCGCCAGCAGCATGACGAAGGGCGTCTCCTTGAACAGGAAGGCCAGGACCATGCCTGCGCCCCAGCCGCCGTAGAGCACGGAGGGGAAATCCGCCGGGGCGGAGACGAGCCCGAGCTGGTGCGCCAGGGAGGCGAAGAACCCCGACTGCGACCAGAGCAGCAGCGTCACGAAGGCCACCGAGGCGTGTGGCAGCACGAGGCCGATCTTGTAGACCATGGACGCCCGGGCCAGCCGGGGCGGCAGCAGCCAGACCCAGTACGCCCCCAGCGCCCCCATGCAGGTGGCCAGCCCGGCGGAGGCGAAGGCCACCCCAAGGGAAAAGCCCAGGGACTCCAGGTGATGGGCTGACTGCGCCTCGCGCCAGCCCGCCAGGCGGCCCCCGGCGAACTCGAACGGCAGCCACCAGCCAAAGGACTGGGCCACGGCCACCACGAGCCCGCCCATAAACAGCAGCACGAACGGCGGACCAAGCGGCGCGAGCCCCGGGAGCACGCCCAGGGGGCCCGTCCGCCCGCCGCGAACCGCCCCGGCGCTAGTCCGCGTGGAGCACATGCTCCTCCCAGCCGCGCTCCAGGGCCTCCAGGTATTCCGCCGGAATCTCCGGCACGGCCGCCCGGGCCAGGGCGCCCGCCGGGAGCGTGGCCGCCCCGAGGTCCACGGCCGCGAAGGCCTCCCGCGTGGCCTCGTCCATCTTCGCCGGGTCGAGGGCCGGGAAGTCGCCCCACCATTCGGGCGAGAGCTTGCAGAGCTGGGCCTCGGGAGAGAGCAGGAAGTTCGCCAGGACCATGGCCCCGGGCTTGTCCGGCGCGTTGAAGGGAATGGCCGTGAAGTGCAGGTTGAAGATGGCCCCCTCCTCCAGCACGAAGGTCCGGGCCGTGGCGGGGTACGTGCCCTCCAGGATCTTGCTCTGGGCGTGCAGCGGGTGGTAGCTCATGCCCAGGTCCACCTCGCCACGCGCGAAGAGCGTGTCCAGTTCGGCCGAGCCGCGCGGATACGCCCTGCCCTCCTGCCAGAGGTACGGCTTCAGCTCGTTCAGGTACGCCCAGAGCGCCGGGGCCCTGGCCTCGAAGAGTTCCGGGTCGTACCCCGCCATGTACTGCTCGTGCCCGCCCGTGAGTGCGTAGAACGCCTGGCGGATGAACGCCGAGCCCGTGAAGTCCGGCGGCTGGGGATAGGTGAACCGGCCCGGGTGTTCCCTCACCCAGGCGAGCAGGCCCGGGAAGTCCTTGGGCGGCTCGGTCTTGGCGGCATCGTATTCATAGACGAACTGGGCCTGGCCGAAGGGGGCCTCGAAGCCCTCCACCGGGAAGCCGAAGTCCGTGGAGGCCAG
>JBFWJM010000139.1:0-8311 GCA_050253205.1 Desulfovibrionaceae bacterium | reverse complement strand
ACGTATTGCAAAAAGCATCATTCTATTATAGTCATTAAAAACGGTCAGTTGTGGAAGCTGGCCGTTTTTTCGTTTTAAAATGCATCATGGTGGCGGAGGAGTGTTTTTGGGCGGCATCTATCTATATCTTGAATTAACAACATGATACGAAAAAATGGTGCTGTTGGCACGATCCTTGGATGATGCGAACTGTAACGTGATCATCAACATGCAAGGAGATCCATCATGGCCATCATCACCGTTTCCAGAGACGCGTTCAGCCACGGACGCGAAGTCGCCGAGAAGGTCGCCAGCGAGCTGGGCTTCGAGGCCGTCGGCACCGAGCTCGTGCAGCAGGCCGTTTCCGAGGCCGCGCAGCACCTCGGCAAGCGTCCCACCCGCAAGGACGTCGCCCTGTTCCGCAGCTCCTTCTACGAGCAGATGAGCCGCGACAACATCGTCTACCACGGCATGGCCGGGCACGTGTTCCTGGCGGACATCCCCAACGTGCTCAAGGTCCGCCTGGTGGCCGACCTGGAAGACCGCGTGGGCGAGGAAATCCGCCGCACGGGCGACTCCTACGAAGACGCCCTGCGCATCCTCTCCCGCGAGGACGATGTCCGCAAGCAGTGGCACCAGCAGCTCTTCGGCCAGGACGCCCTGGGCCCCGATCCGTATGATCTTTCCCTGAATCTCCACAACCTCGGCGTGGACCGCGCGGCCCGCATCATCGTGGACGCCGCCAGCGCGGCCATGGAGCAGGACGGCAGCGCGCTTCAGTCCATCCTCATGGACCTGGCCCTGGCCGCCAAGGCCGAGGCCCTGCTCCTCGACCACTTCGGCGACGCCCAGGCCGAGGTCCGCGGCGGCACGGCCTACGTGCGCGTCGAGGCCTCCATCGTCCAGGAAGAGGCCGCCGGGGCCCGCGCCCGCACGGTTCTCTCGGCCCTGCCGGGCATCCGCGAGGCGCACGTGGGCATCATCCCCTCCATGTACGTGCCTTTCTAAACCGCGCGCATCTCGCCGCCCGCTCCGGGTTGTGCTACACTGGCGCAACCCGGCGGGCGGAGGAAGCCCCGGGAAGAGGAAAGGACACGACACAAGGAGGAGCCCATGCCCTACGGATCGAACATCGTCTGCGGAATCGACGAATCCGCCGCCAGCGTGCACGCGTGCAGGCAGGCCATCGGCCTGCCCGGCAAGCGCCGGACTGCCCATGCCGTGGCCGTGCTGCCCCCGGTGCCCATGGCCTGGGACCACAGCGTCGAGGCCGTGGACGAACTGGACCGCGAGCTGGCCGGGAGGCGCGGCCTCCTGCGCGACAACCTCGACCGCCTGACCTCCTCCTGCTGCGGGGATATCCCGGTGGAGACCTCGCTCATCCAGGAGGGGCTGCCCCACGAGGGCATCGTGGAGAAGGCGCGCGAGGTGGGCGCGGACCTCATCGTTCTCGGTGCCAGGAAGGCCACCGGTGCGCTCCAGCACCGCATGCTCGGGGCCGTGTCGTCGCGCGTGGTGGGCTACGCCTGCTGCGACGTGCTCATGGTGCCCGAGGACGTGAACATGCGCGCCGCGGGGCTGCTCGTGCCCGTGGACGGTTCGGGCCACGCGGCCCGCGCAGTGCGGCGCGGCGTGGCCATCGCCAAGGAGTTCGGCCTGCCGCTGACCTTCCTGGCCGTGGCACCCGTGCCCGAAGGGCTCAAGGACTACTCCCTGAACCAGCTCAGCGTGGACCGGCTGGAGGAGCGCGCGCGGGAGACCGCCGACGCCGCCCGGGCCGAGGCTGCCAAGGCCGGGGTGGAGGCCGCCGCCCTGGTGCGCACGGGCTCGCCCTCGCTGATCATCGTGGCCGTGGCCCGGGAACTGGGCGCGGGGCTCATCCTCATGGGCTCCCACGGCCGCACGGGCCTCAAGCGGCTGCTCATGGGCTCCACCACGGAGCGCGTGCTCCAGCTCTCCCCCTGCCCGGTGCTTGTCACGCGCATCGGGGACTGACAGGGTCTCTGATCGGCCAAAGTCGAATTGCATGTGAAAGGCCCCGGAGGGTGGTTCCTCCGGGGCCTTTTCTTATTGTTCTTCGCGGCGCGCCTCGCCGTATGCAGTGCGGCCGTTCGCCGCATGCGTGGCGACCCGTTAGCTGAATGTTGAAAAACTCATTTTTCGCAGGCCGTTCAACATGTGTGCGCTGCAAGGAAGTGAAAAAATCCTGGACGCGCAGTGTATTGCGCATTCATAATCGGTCTGGTTTTTTTCGCTGACGCAGCAGATTGCACTGTTTCAACAGCCTGCTAGGGCATGAGCGGCGCGAGGTCGAGGCCAGCGTCCCGCGCCAGGCCGAGCATGAGGTTGGCGTTGGCCACGGCCTGGCCCGAGGCGCCCCGGCAGAGGTTGTCTATGGCCGAGAGGATGATCAGCCGCCCGGTGCGCGGGTCGGGCACGAGGCCGATGTCGCAGTACATGGTCCCACGCACCCAGCGCGTCTCGGGCAGGGTTCCGGCCGGGAGCACGCGGACCCAGGGTTCGTCCGCGTAGCGGCTTTCGTACACCTCGCGGATTCTCGCCGCGTCCGCCCCATCCTTCAGCACCGTGTAGATGGTCGAGAGGATGCCCCGGTCGATGGGCAGCAGGTGCGTGTTGAAGGAGACGGTCATGGGCTCGCCGGCGGCCAGGGAAAGTTCCTGCTCGATCTCGGGGGCGTGGCGGTGGCGGGGCAGGGAGTACGCCCGGAAGGAGTCGTGCACCTCGCAGAACGCGGTGCCCACGTTGGCCTTTCTGCCCGCGCCGGAGGTGCCGGACTTGGAGTCGATGACGATGTGCTTCGTCTCCACCAGCCCGGCGGCCAGGGCAGGGGAGAGGCCGAGGATGGCGGAGGTGGGGTAGCAGCCCGGGTTGGCCACCAGGCGCGCCGTCTTCACCTGCTCGGCGTAGACCTCGGGCAGGCCGTACACGGCCTCGGCCAGGTGCGCGGAGCGGGTGTGCTCCACAGCGTACCACTCCTCATACACGG
The DNA here is from genome assembly GCA_050253205.1 of Desulfovibrionaceae bacterium. GTDB lineage: Bacteria > Desulfobacterota > Desulfovibrionia > Desulfovibrionales > Desulfovibrionaceae > JAHJKV01. The sequence goes on along the minus strand of JBFWJM010000139.1, from coordinate 5,325 downwards.
CCTTGTCCCGCAGGCGGAAGTCCGCCGAGAGGTCCACCACCTTCACGCCCTCGGCCAGCAATGCGTCGGCGATCTCCATGGCCGTCTTGTGGGGCACGGCCAGGAAGACCAGCCTGCATTCGCGGGCCAGTTCGGCGGGGTCTGGCGGGGTGATCTCCAGCGCGCCCATGGGCGAGCCGTGCAGGAAGGGGTAGATGCTCGCCAGGGTCTTGCCCGCCTCCGCGCGGGAGGTGGCCCGCACGAGCTCCAGGGCGGGGTGGCGCGAGAGGATGCGCGCCAGCTCCATGCCGGTGTACCCGGTGACGCCCACCAGGCCGACGGGAATCTTCTTGGACATTCGTCCTCCGTATCTCGGGTTGGAAGGCTTACTTGACGGCGTTCACGTAGCGCATGCGCAGGTCGTAGAGCAGGTCGCAGAGCAGGCGGGACTCCTCGTCCGTGAGCCCGTTCTCGATCTTGCCCTTGAGCATGGCGATGATGTCGATGGAGTGCTTGGCCAGGTGGGGCAGGAACACGGTCTCCCCGGTGCTGGGGTCCGGGGTCTGCCCCAGGGCCACCAGGGCCGAGGAGGAGAGCGACATGAGGAAGGTGGAGAAGTTCACCTCCAGGGGGATGCCTTCCATGGGATTGGACTTGCAGGTCTTCTCGGACATCGGTGTTTGCCTCCGGGCGTTTGCGGGAACATAGCGCAAGGCGCGCCCGGGCTCAAGAGGCGCGGCGCGCCGTAATCAACGAAACGCGCAGCGCCGTAATCAACATAACGCGGCGCGGCAAGAGGCCACCTGGCGGACTGGGTTGCCGCGCCGGGGCCGTCCGTTAGTGCGCGTCCGCCCAGGTGCGGCCCGTGCCCGCGTCCACCTTGAGCGGCACGGCCAGCTCCGTGACGCTCTGCATGAGCGAGGCGAGCCGCCCGGCGGCCTCGGGCGCGGCGGCCTCCGGGGCCTCCAGCAGCAGTTCGTCGTGCACCTGGAGGAGCATGCGCGCGCCGAGCCCGGCCAGTGCTTCGTCCGCATGCACCCGCAGCATGGCGAGCTTGATGATGTCCGCTGCCGAGCCCTGGATCACGGTGTTCACGGCCTGGCGCCTGGCCTGGGAGACGAGCTGCTGGTTGCGCGAGGCCAGCTCCGGCAGCAGGCGGCGGCGGCCCGCCAGGGTGGTCACGTGGCCGCTGGCCGTGGCCTCGGCCACGACGGTCTCGTAGAACGCCTTGAGGGTGCCGAGGCGCTCGAAGTAGCGGTCGATGAACTCCTTGGCCGTGGTCAGCGTCACGCCCAGCTCGCGGGCCAGCCGCTGCGGGCCCATGCCGTAGATCAGGCCGAAGTTGATGGTCTTGGCGTTCTGGCGTTCCTCGCGGGTGACGGCCCCGGGGGAGTCCTTGTCGAAGATGAGCGCGGCCGTGCGGGAGTGGATGTCCTCGTCGTCGGCGAAGGCGGAGACCAGGGCCGGGTCCTTGGAGAAGTGCGCGAGCACGCGCAGCTCCACCTGCGAGTAGTCCGCGCCCACCAGGGCCTGGCCCGGGGCCGCCGTGAAGCAGGCGCGCATGCGCGGGCCGTACTGCCCCCGGATGGGGATGTTCTGGAGGTTCGGGCCCGAGCTGGAGAGGCGGCCCGTGGCCGTGGCCAAGCGGTTGAAATGGGTGTGGATGCGCCCGGCCTCGTCGACCATCTTCGGCAGGGGTTCCAGGTAGGTGGAGCGCAGCTTCTCCAGGGTGCGGAATTGCAGGATGTCTTCCACGATGGGGTGCTGGGAGCGGATTTTTTCCAGCACCTGCACGGCGGTGGAGAGCTGGCCTCCGGTGGTCTTGCCTCCTGGCTTCAGCCCCAGGTGCTCGAAGAGCACCTCGCCGAGCTGCTGGCTGGAGCGGATGTTGAACTCACCGCCCGCCTTCTCGTGGATGGCGGCGGTGAGCCTGTCGATGCCGCCGCTGACCTCGTCGAGAAAGCCGGAGAAGGCCTCCAGGTCGAGGGTCACGCCCCGGCGCTCCATGGCGTCGAGCACGGGGACCAGGGGCGTTTCCAGGTCGGTCATGAGCTCCAGGAGCCCGGCGGCCTGGATGCGCGGGGCCACGAGCTGCCTATAGGCCAGGGCGGCGAGGCCCTGGGCCCGGGGGTGGGTCTCGGGCGGCTCCGTGCCCTCGAAGGCCGGGTCGGGGGTGAACAGCGCGTCGCGCAGGCGGTCCCAGGCGTAGTTGCGCTCCTCGGGGTTGAGCAGGTAGGCGGCCAGGGCCAGGTCGAACCACTTGGCCAGCGGCACCTCGCGCCAGGCCTCGTCCGCCCGGTAGAGCTCGTGCACGTCCGGCGCGACCACGCAGGCGGCTCCGGCAAGGGCCGCCGCCAGCGGGGCCACAGGCTCGGCGTAGCGGTATTCGCGCCCGGCCACGCCCAGGCGGATTTCGCCCTCCGCGAGCACCACGCCCACGTCGAGCAGGGCCATGTCCGGGAGGTCGGCCGAGTCGGCGATGTCGGTGATCTCCAGCGGCTCGCCCTCCTCCTGGGCCGGGGCCTCGGCAAAGAGCCCGAGCTGTACCTGCCCCGGTCCAGAGGCGCTTTCCTTGGCGGGCCTGGCGGCCTTGGCGGCTGCGGCCGCCCCGGTCGAGGAGGCCGCTTCCGCAGCGTCCCGTGCGGGGAACATGCCCGAGAATTCGCGCCGCAGGCTGCGGAACTCGTACTCGCGCAAAAAGTCGTCCATGGCCTGGCGGTCGGGCTCGGCCAGGGAGTAGCTCTCGATGCCCTCGCCGCAGTCGCAGTCGGTCTTCATGCGCGTGAGCTCGCGGAAGAGGAAGATGTCGTCCAGGTGGGCGCCTACCTTCTCGGCCAGCTTGGGCTTGAGGCTCGCGTAGTTCTCGCGGATGTCCTCCAGGGTGGGGTAGTCGGCGAAAATCTTCTCGGCGGTCTTGGGGCCCACGCCCGGGATGCCGGGGATGTTGTCGGAGCTGTCGCCGATGACGGCCTGGAAGTCGGGCCACTGGGCCGGGGAGAGGCCCGTCTCGGCGGTAAAGTCCGCCAGGGTGGTGACGGACTCCTGCTTGCCCGCCGGGTTCCAGAGCAGCACGTTCTCGTGCAGGCACTGCTTGAGGTCCTTGTCCGAACCGAGGATGACCACGGAGCGGTCGTCCCGGTATCGCATGGCCAGGGAGGCGATGCAGTCGTCCGCCTCCACGCCGTCGGACACGGTGAGGGGCACGCCGAGCAACCGCACGGCCTCCTTGAGCGGTTCTATCTGCTGGGCCAGGGGCTCGGGCATGCGCGGGCGGTTGGCCTTGTACTCGCCGTAGAGCTCGTTGCGAAAGGTCGGGCCCTTGCCGTCGAGGATGAAGCCGAGGTAGCGGGGGCGCTCTTCCCGGAGCACGCGCAGCAGGATGCGCAGGACGATGAAGATGGCGTTGGTGGGAAAGCCGTCGGAGCGCGCCAGGTCGGGGTAGGCGTAGAATCCACGGTAGAGGAAGCTGGAGCCGTCCACGAGGTAGAGCGGCTCGCCGATGAGTTTGGTTTTTTCCTTGAGCGGCATGCGGCAGACTAGCCCGCGCCGTGGCCGCTGGCAAGGGCGGGGGCTAGCTTGCGTTCGCCTCGCGCGGGGCCTGTGTCATTTGATCGGACATGGAACGGACGAAGTCCAAGCCCTGTCCACCGTGATACATGTCGCTCACATAATGAAAAATGCATTTGTCGTTGATGAATTGAACGGTGGTCGCGGTTATGGTCTGGTAGGATTTGGGCTTTGCGTTGGCCTGAGCCAGGACATTGGAGAGCAGGAACAGCGGCCGCGGAGCTGGCCCTGTGTGCGGGCTGCGCGGAAGCGTGGGAGTGCAAGGCGCACGAAGGCCTCGACCGACGTGGCGAACCATGGTAGCGAACCAGCGTGGCGAACCATGCGCAGTGCGGTCAAAAACCGCGAGGGCCAGACGCGAGGAGCGGCCCGGGCCGAAGTGTATTCCGCATGCACAAGGAACGGACCGCGACAAGCAACGCAGCCATCGCGGATTTTTCACCGCACTGCTAGATGCGCTTGAACATCTTGCGCTTGCCCTTGCCCAGTTTCTTGAGCATGAAGAGCTCCGGGTCCTCGCCGTTGAGGTTGGCGATGGGCACCTCGCCCCGGGCGGCCTCCTTGTGGCCCCCGGCGGAGCCCAGCTCGCCCAGCAGGCAGGAGGCGAACTTGCCCATGTCCTTGCGCAGGCCGTCGCCCCGGAAGATGACCACCATGGTCTCGCCGTACTCGCCCGAGACCGTCACCCAGCTCACCCCGTGCACGCGCATGAAGAAATCCGCCACGATGACGAGGATATCGGGGTTTTCCACCTTGCCCATGTGCGCGAAGAGGCCGGAGCCGATGCGCCGCAGGTTGTAGAACGCGCGGGAGAAGAAGCGCATCCAGTCGAGGTGGAATTCGCTGCGGCCGATGCGGTTGAGGATGGTGCGGTCCGCGAACTTGGAGAGGTATTTGAAGGCCGCCATGTCCGCGTCGATGAAATCCCGCTCCCAGTCGTCCGTGTCGGTCTTGATGCCGTACATCAGCGCCGTGGCCAGGAGCATGCCGGGCCGGATCTTCATGTTGTACAGGTATTCCACCATCATGGTGCAGGTGGCGCCGTACTTGGGGCGGATGTCCGTGAACGGGGCGCTCACGGGCTTGTCCTTGAGGAGGGGGTGGTGGTCGATGACCACGTCGTAGGGGTAGCCTTCGAGGTCGGGATGGTGGTGGGGCTGGGAGTCGATGAGGGCGAACTTGTCGTACTGCGCGGTGAGGGTCGGGATGGCCTTCTGGGTGGGGATGCGCAGGTAGCGGATCATGGCCAGGTTGTCCGGCCGCTTGATCTCGTTGATCTGCGCGATGCCCACGGACTTGACCTTGCGCGTCATGATGCGCTTGAGCGCCATGCACGAGCCCAGGGCGTCGGGGTCCGCGTTGATGACGATGAGCCAGTTCTCGTCCTTCCTGAACCGTGAGAGCAGTTGCTGGACCTGGTCGTCGAGCTGTCTGAAAAGCGCCATTTCGCCTCGTACCCGGCGCGCGAACGCGCCCCTCGTTTCGTTTCCGGCTACTTCTGTCTACTTCTGTCCACATCGGCCTGTTTGGGCCTATTTGAGCTCCAGGGGGAGCCCGGCCGCCACCAGGAAAACCTTGTCCGCCAGGACGGCGACCTCCTGGTTGAGCCCTCCCAGCGCCCTGGTGAAACGCCGCGTGGCGCCGCTGGCGGGCAGGGGGCCCAGGCCGATCTCGCAGGAGACCAGAAACAGTTCCGGCCCGGACCATTTCGACAGCGTGGCGAGCAATGTGGCTGTTCTTTCGTCCTGCAACTTCTCTTCAATGCAGGAGAAAAGCCAA
>JBFWJM010000138.1:0-8326 GCA_050253205.1 Desulfovibrionaceae bacterium | reverse complement strand
CTTGATGAGTCGGTGCATGGGCATGAAAATCTGCTTCAGCGGCACCAGGCGGATGGCGTCCACCTCGCCCTGCAGATTGGAGATGGCGATGTCCAGCTCGCGCAGGCTGGAGGTGACCTTGGAGATGTTCGCCGCGCCGGCCTGGGCGATGACCGCGTAGGTGACCATGAGCTTGCCCACATGCTCGATGAGTCGGTCCAGGCGGTGGGTGTCCACGCGGATGGAGGTGATGCTGGCGGCCTTGCCAGGCTGCTGGGCAGGGGCGGCCTTTTCCTCCTGCTCCTTGTCGGCGGGCTTGTCCTCGGCGCTTTCTCCGTCGGATTCTTCATCGCCCCCGCCGGGCTCCCCGTTCCCGGCGTCGGGCTTGGCTTCGGCCTGTTCCGCTGCGGCGCTCTCATCGCAGGCGGCCTGGGTGGCGGCCTTTGTCTCGGCCAGCTCCGAGGCCTGGAACTCCAGCTTGCCCGCCAGCACGTAGAGCAGCTTCTTGTGCGCCTCGGTGAGGGCCAGGAGCGAGGTGACGATCTCCGGCGAGGGCGGGGTGATGCCGTCGGCCAGCATGTCCATGAGGGCGATGACCTGGGAGGAGGGCAGCTTCAGGTGGGTCAGGCCGAGGGTGTCGAGCACCTGCCCGGCGGGCACGGCGCGGTCCTCCAGCTTGAGGATGCTCTCCTGGAGTTCCTCCACGGAGCGGCGGATGGATTCGATCATGCCCCTTCTCCCGTAGCCTTGAGCGCGGCGAAGAAATGGTCGCGGTCGGGGTGTTCGCTGATGAGCCTGTCAAACCCCCAGGAGAGGAAGACGTCGCGGCAGGTGGGGGCCAGGCAGCACACCGAGAGGTGCAGCCGCCCGGCGTGGGAGGCCACGTCCTCCCAGGTGGAGGAGCCGCAGGTCAGCACGCCTTCGAGGTCCATGAGCACGGTTTCGCCGTCGGGCCGCATGGCCAGGGCGTTCAGCAGCAGTTCGCGGTCCGCCGGGGTGTGCACGCGCAGGCACTGGCTCTTGATGATGGTCACGCCGTTGCGCTCCTCGGTGGCGAAGCAGTCGCACACGGCCTTGGCCCCGCCGGAGGCTCCCGTGCTGGCGGCCTGGGCCAGCAGGTCGAGCACCTCGCCCGTCTCCTGCTCCTCGGGAGCGCCCAGGTCGCGTATCTGCTCCAGCACCTGGAAGACCATGTTCACGGCGCGCCCGGCCAGGGAGAGGTTGTCCTCGCTGGTGGGCACGCTTCCGGCCTGCATGGCCTTGAGGAAGTCCTCGACCTTGTGGGTGAAGGTGGAGCCGCGCTCGAACCCGGACATGAACCCGGTGACGCCTTTGATGGTGTGCAGGGGGCGGGAAAGGGTCTCGACGGCCTCTTCGAAACGCCCGGAATCCAGCATTTCGAGGCCATCGACCACTTGCGGATAGTATTTGTCGTTCACTTCCGCGAAGAATTCTTCCACCATGGCGTCTTCGCTCACGGTTCCCCCCTCGCTGGTTTCCGGCTCGTTCAGTCGGCGAGCAGGCCGAGCTTGCGCAACTCGGCGTAGAGCTTTTCGCGGTCCACGGGCTTGACGATGTATGCCGAGGCCCCGCCGTCGTGGAAGGAGCGGATGACCGTCTTGGGGTCGTCCAGGGCAGTGGTCATGATCACCTTGGCCCCGGCGAGGCCCTCTCGCCGTTCCATCTCCCGGATGCGCTCCAGGGCTTCCATGCCGTCGATCTCGGGCATCATGATGTCCATGAGGATCAGGTCGTAGGGGCGGCCTTCCGCATGCGAAAGGGACACCGCGTCCAGGGCCTCCTTGCCGTTCACCACGATGTCCACCTCGAAGATCGTCGTCAGGAAGGAGCGGAGCACTTTTCGGCTGAGAAATTCGTCTTCAACGATGAGAGCCCGCATGCATACCTCTTGGGATGGTTCTTGCCGTAGCTCAAAAAGCAACCTACATCACACTATTACCAAAAAAAAGGGAGAACACAAACGAAAATTCAGGAGCTTCTTCGGGTTGCCTTGAAGCGGAATGGTCGTGTATGGCCCCTTTCATGCCGAAAGAGATCACGGAACGCCGCAAGGCGCGCATCCGGCGGGTGCTGGCGCGGAGGCAAAGGAACCTGACCCTGGTCATGGACAACATCTGGGACCCGCACAACGTCTCCGCCGTGCTGCGCAGCTGCGACGCCTTCGGCGTCTACGGCGTACACCTGTACTACACCACGGCCCAGTGGCCCGACCTGGGCAAGAAGTCGTCCGGCTCGGCCCTCAAGTGGGTGGAGCGCGAGCGCCACGAGGACGGCCCCGCCATGCTGGCCGGCCTGCGCGCCCAGGGCATGGCCGTGGTGCGCACCGGGTTTTCCGAGTCCGCCCTGCCGCTGTCCTCCTTCGACTTCACCAAACCCACGGCCGTGATCCTCTCCAACGAGCACCGGGGCACCTCCCCGGAGCTGGCCGTGCTCGTTCCCGACGAACTCTACATCCCCATGCGCGGCATGGTCCAGAGCTTCAATGTCTCCGTGGCCGCCGCGCTGATCCTCTACGAGGCGTCCTCGCAGCGCGACCGCGCGGGCATGTACGACGCCTCCTCCATGGACCCGCTGGAGCTGGAGCGCATCGCCCTGGAGTGGGAAACCCGCTGACTGCCAGCCGGGTCACTCCAGCGTTGCCAGCAGTTCGTCCTCCCTGGCTCGCAGGTCCGCCTCCAGGCGGCGGTGCATGGCCTGTTGCAGCCCGCGTATCTCCTCCAGGGAGTATTTTCCCTCCAGCTTGATCTTGTTGCCGAACACGTGGCCGATGGAGGTGAGGCTCTGGGCCCTGGCCAGGCTGGAGTGCTGCACGTGGCGTATGGCCAGGCTCCCGGCGTAGTGGACCCTGAGCCCGGCCACGCCCAGGCGCAGGTCGCGCTCCAGGTCGTCGAACTGCGTGGGCGAGAAGCGGATGTCGAACGCGCCTGCCCGTTCCACCCCCGCAATGGAGAGCAGGTGGCAGCAGCCCGAGACGGACGTGGCCGGACGGTCGTAGCCGAACAGGCCGAGGTCGAAGTCGTTGGCGCAGTTCTCGCTGACCATGATCTTTTCGGGATAGTTCACGAAGGTCTTCACCGAATCGTTGGGCGGCAGGAGGTGGTAGTCTGCGGATTGCACGGTGCGCGGCGGCGTGGCCGAGGTGATGCGGCAGCCCACCACGTCCACGGGTTCTCCGGCGCGCTCGCGCTCCTCCGCGCTGGAGACGAGCGCCTCCAGCCAGTGGCCGGGCAGTTCCACGTCGTCGTCCAGGAAGGCCGCCCAACGGCTGGCGCGGACCTCGGGCAGGGAGAGGAGCCAGTTGCGCGCAGCGGGCGCGCCCACGTTCACGGGCAGCCGCACGGCCCGGAAGCGCGGCTCGCCTCGTTCGTCCAGGCCGAAGCGCGGGGCCATGCGCGCGGCCACCTCGGGCATGGCGTCCGTGGAGCCGTTGTCCAGGAAGCGTACGCAGGCCCGCCGCAGGTCCGAGCGCAGCAGGTCCTCCAGGGTCCGTTCCAGCAGCTCCGCCTTGTTCCAGGAGTAGAGCAGCACGGCCACGCCGGAGAAATCGGACGGCGTTGCCGGGGCGGGGTGGAGCAGGGTGTGGAGCTTGAGGGTCAGCTGCGGGTGCCAGGGCATGGCCCGCCAGAGCCGGGCGAGGCGCTCCCGGCCCCGGGCCTGGCCGAGGCGCAGCTCCAGCTCCGCCAGCAGATATTCGCGCCAGAGGCCGAAATGCTCCGGGCAGACTTGCTCCACCTCGCGCAGGGCGCTCTCCGTGGGCAGGTAGAGCGCGGCCCATTCCGCCTTGAGGCGCTGGGCCAGGGGGGCCAGGGGGCCGGGCAGGGGGGTGGCTTCAAGCATGCCCTGCGGCAGCTCCGCGCTGCCCAGGCGCAGCAGCCCCTCCCAGGCCAGAGCCAGCCAGGCCGGGCCCGCCGGGGTGCGCAGCCGGGGCAGGAGGTGGCGGGCCGCCAGCCCGGCCTCGCCCGCGTCCAGCAGTTCGCGCATGGCCTGCCGGGCGTCCCGCTCGCGGGGGTCCTCCGGGGGGGCGAGCAACGGAGCCAGGGTGGCCGCCAGCGCCCGGCGGGGCTGGGGCGTGCCGGGGTTGGCCGCAGCGGCCGAGGCCTGCTCCGGGCGCAGCGGTCGGCGCTGGAAGGCCCAGTCTGCCAGGGCTGCGGAGAGGGGGGCCAGGGTGGGCTCCCGCCCTGCAAGCCCCAGCAGGCCCGAGGCCAGGGCCGGGCCCGAGCCGGGCTCCTCCATGCCGAGCAGCCAGGACGGAGCCCTGCCGCGTGCGGCTCTTGCCGAGGCGATCCAGGTCGTGGGGGAGGGTGCGTCGTTCATTGAGCGCGAGGATAAGCAATTCCCGGGGGCTTGAAAAGAACGATGACCTTTTCAGGAAAGCATGATAGGGGCATATCCATGCTGGAAGTCATAGAAACCCTGCTTGGCGGAGGCGTGGCGGTATACCCCACGGAGACCCTCTACGCCCTCGGCTGCGACGCCACCAACCCGGCCGCAGCCCGGCGCGTGGTGGAGATCAAGGCGCGGCCGGAGTCCAAGCCGTTGCCCATTCTCGTGGGTTCCATGCACATGCTCGAATCGGTGGTCGTGAACATGAACGATACCGTGGTGCGGTTGGCGAGGGCGTTCTGGCCCGGCCCGCTCTCCGTGCTGGTGGAGTCCACCGAAGAGCTCGCGCCCCAGGTGCGCGACGAGAACGGCATGACCTCCGTGCGCTGGACGCCGCACCCCCTGGCCGTGCGCCTCTGCCGGGAGCTCGGCTCGCCCCTGGTGGCCACCAGCGCCAACATCAGCGGCCGCCCCCCCACCGCCGTGCCCAGCAGGCTCGACGCGGAACTCATGGAACTGGTGGACGATGCGCTCCTGGAAAAACCCTGGCCAGCCGGAGGTAGGCCCTCCACCCTGGTCAGCGTCAACGACGACGGCTCCCTGACCATCCTGCGCGAGGGGGCCGTCTATGCCGACGCGCTCCGCGCGAAGGGCTTCTCCATCGGGGGATGACGGGCCTGTAGCGCATTCACGAAACCTTCGCCGCCGCATATTTCGCTGTACCGCGGGGTCGCGTTGTTGCATACTGCCTCAAGGGCGACGATGAACGAAGAGAAGCGGACACCACTGGTTCTTATCGTAGAGGATTCCAAATCGGCGTTGCAGCAGTTGCAACGCCGCATTGTCGATGGCCTCGGTTTCCGCGTGCTCACAGCGGCCACCTACCGCGATGCCGTGGACATCATCGCCGAACGCGGGGAGGAGCTTTTCCTCGCCGTGCTCGACCTGCACCTGCCCGACGCCTCCGACGGCGAGGTGGTTGATTTCGCCCTGGAACACGAGGTCCCCAGCATCGTCTTCACCTCCTCCGTCTCCCAGGCCACCCGCAAGAGGATTCTCTCCAAGCCCATCGTGGACTACGTGGTCAAGAACCGCAGGGCCTTCGACGAGGTGGTCTACACCATAGACCGCCTGCACAAGAACCAGGGCGTGAAGGTCATGGTGGTGGATGATTCCCGCTCCGTGCGGGCCCATGTCCGCGCCCTGCTGGAGATCAACATGTTCCAGGTGATCGAGGCCTCCAGCGGGGAGGAGGCCCTGGAACTGGCCGCCGCCAACGAAGACCTCCAGCTCGTGATCACCGATTATGAAATGGCCGGCATGAACGGCGTGGAGCTCACCTCTACGCTGCGTTCGCGCTACGACCGCGAACGCCTGGCCATCATCGGCATCTCCTCCAGGACGGACAGCTCGCTGACCGCCCAGTTCCTCAAGCAGGGGGCGGACGACTTTCTGGACAAGCCCTTCGAGAAGGAGGAGTTCGCCTGCCGGGTGACGCACAACGTGGAGACCATCGAGCGCCAGAAGCGGCTGCGCGAGCTGGACGACCTCAAGAACCGCTTCCTCGGCATGGCCGCGCACGATCTGCGCAACCCCATCGGCGCCATTCGCGGCTTCGCCGGGCTCCTGCTGGAGGATGATCGCAAGCCGCTGGCCCCGGACCAGAAGGAGATGCTCTCCTACATCCACATGGCCGCCGGGCAGATGAGCGACCTGGTCTCCGACCTGCTGGACATCACCGTCATCGAGAGCGGCAAGCTGGAGATCAACATGGAGCGCGACGACCTGGACGAACTGGTGCGCCAGCGGGTTCGCGGCATGCACATCCCGGCGGAGCGCAAGGAGATCGCCGTGGAGGTCCGCAACGAGGAGAACGCCACCTGCCTCATGGACCGCAAGCGCATCGCCCAGGTCGTGGACAACCTGCTTTCCAACGCGCTCAAGTTTTCCCCCGGCAACACCACGGTGACCATCTCCCTGCGGCGGGTGAGCGGCGGGGTGGAGCTCAGCGTGCGCGACCAGGGGCCGGGCATCTCCGAGGAGGAGCGCAAGCGGCTGTTCGGCTTTTTCCAGCGGCTCTCCAATCGCCCGACCGCCGGGGAGACCAGCACCGGGCTCGGCCTGGCCATCTGCCGCAAGATCGTGGATGCGCACGGCGGGGCCATCCGCGCGGAAGAGGCCGAGGGTGGCGGCACTGTCTTCTTCGTCACCCTCCCCGCCTGAGCTGGACGACCCGAGGTCAAGCCCGTGGGTCCAGATTTCCGCTTTCCCCCTCCGCTGTTTCCTGCACCCCACCCGGGGAGTGAAAATCCTTGAACCCTTGGGCCTGGGCTGCGTTCAATTTGTATTTGCCTGAATTTTCGAGTGGTTGAAGTGGCAGTAGTGGATTGTTTTACGTTTCGGGCTTTGCGGCGGGCAAAATTGTTGAACCCGGGCCAGGGGCGAGGGCCTCGTGGGCGAGGCCAAGCGGTCTCCATATCCACCCGAAATAAAAGCTTAAAAATACTATTTTGATGCTATCCTGATTCTGGCACGCAGGTTGCAAAGATAGAATCATCCTTCTTCTTTTGCACAATGAACGATCAAGGCTTTTCGGGGCGGTCCCGAAAAGCCTTTTTCGTTGGCCTCGGGTTCATTGATGCGAGCCCTGTCTGGCGGGTGGGTGTTTCGGTTCTCATAAATGCTTTCCCAAAGCCGAACAAGCTCCGCAAATAGCAAAATCGGACTGCGGATTGCTCATTTTCGCAAAAATCCGACAACGGATTCAAAATCGTCTTTCGCTTGCATGGCGCTTTGTGTTATGATTAACAGTGAGTGTCGGCGCAATCCCTGTAACCACTCCGCATGCCTGGCGTTTTCTGATTGATCCGGGCGGCGGGGAGGTTTGTCGCGCAGGAGGAGATGTGGTCAAGCAATGGAAGAAATGCCCGCATTGCGGTGAGGCGTTCGAGGAATTCCGCAATCCGCTGCCCACGGTGGACGTGGTTGTCCATGCCCCGGGGCGCGGCGTGCTCCTGGTGGCGCGCGCCAACGAGCCGCACGGCTGGGCCCTGCCGGGCGGGTTCGTGGATTACGGCGAATCCTGCGAGGCGGCCGCAGTGCGCGAGGCCAGGGAGGAAACCGGGCTCGACGTGGCGCTTGGCGGGCTGCTGGGCGTGTATTCCGACCCGGACCGCGACCCCCGCCACCACACCCTGAGCGTGGTTTACCTGGCGCGGGCAGAGGATCTCGAAGCCCTGCGCGCCGGGGACGACGCCGCCTCGGCGAAATTCTGGCCGCTGGACGGCCTGCCGGAGCTGGTCTTCGACCACGCCCGCATCGTATCCGATTTCCGCGCCCGGCTGGATCGGGAAAACGGCTGCGAACGGGGATAGGGTCCATGCGCACGAAAGACGACCCTCAGGTGCTGCTGCTCACATCGGAGATGTTCCCCTTTTCCAAGACAGGCGGGCTGGCCGACGTGCTCGGGGCGCTGCCCCCGGCGCTGGCAGCCAGCGGGCTGCGCGTGGGGGTGATCACGCCGTTCTACGGCCGCCTCTCCACCGGGGGCAGCGAGGTGCGCCTCGTGCAGGAGCGCTGCCCCGTGGGTTATCCCTGGGCCCCCATCACGGCCGAGATATACCAGACGCAGTACCACGGCGTGACGGTCTGGTTCGTGGGCCGGGCCGAATACTTCGACCGCCGCTTCTACTACAACACCTACTCCGGCGACTATTTCGACAACTGCGAACGGTTCACCTTCTTCGTGCGCGCGGCCATGCAGTGGGCCAGGAAGCTCTCCAAGCCTCCGCTGGTGATCCATGCGCACGACTGGCAGACCGCCCTGGCCCCGGCCTACCTGCACTACCTGCGCGGGGCCGACCCCTTCTGGCGCGAGACCAGGTCCGTGTTCACCATCCACAACCTCGCCTTCCAGGGGCGCTTCTCCTCGCGCCTGTTCGCGGACTCGGGCCTGCCAGCCGACGCCTGGGACCAGGAAGGGGTGGAATACTACGGGGACTTT
>JBFWJM010000137.1:0-8327 GCA_050253205.1 Desulfovibrionaceae bacterium | reverse complement strand
GCAGATATGGCAGCCGATGCAGACTTCCCTGTTGGGATAGACTCTCTTCATGGGATGACCCTACCTTCCGGCGTGCTTGACGCCGAGAATGTCCATCTCCGTGTCCGTGATGCCCACGGCGCGCAGCTTGTCGCGGTTGCCGCGCACGGATTCGATGGAGTTGAGGCCCATGCCGCCGAGCATCTCCTGGATTTCGTGGCTCCAGGCCTTGACCAGGTTGACCATGCGCTTGGCGGCGATGTCGGGGTTCTGCCGCTTGGACAGCTTGGGATCGTTGGTGGCGATGCCCCAGGGGCACTTGCCGGTGTAGCAGCGGCCGCACAGCGTGCAGCCCACGCTCATGGGCGTGGCGGTGCCGATGTACACGGCGTCCGCGCCCAGGGCGATGGCCTTGAACACGTCCGCCGCGCAGCGGATGCCGCCTGCGGCCACGATGCTCGCCTGGTGGCGGATGCCTTCGTCGCGCAGGCGCTGGTCCACGGCGGCCAGCGCCAGCTCGATGGGGATGCCGACGTTGTCGCGGATCATGGCCGGGGCCGCGCCCGTGCCGCCGCGCATGCCGTCGATGGTGATGATGTCCGCCCCGGCGCGGGCGATGCCCGAGGCGATGGCCGCCACGTTGTGCACGGCGGCGATCTTCACGGACACGGGCACCTTGTATTCGCTGGCCTCCTTGAGCGCGAAGATGAGCTGGAGGAGGTCTTCAATGGAATAGATGTCGTGGTGCGGCGCGGGGCTGATGGCGTCGGAGCCGATGGGCACCATGCGCGTCTCGGAGACCTTGTCGTTGATCTTCTCGCCGGGGAGGTGGCCGCCGATGCCGGGCTTGGCCCCCTGGCCGACTTTGATCTCGATGCCGCAGCCGGCCTTGAGGTAGTCCGCATGGACGCCGAAGCGGCCCGAGGCCACCTGCACGATGGTGTTCTTGCCGTACTTGTACAGGGAGCGGTGCAGCCCGCCCTCGCCCGTGTTGTAGGCGGTGCCCAGCTCGGTGGCGGCGCGGGCCATGGCCCGGTGCAGGTTGAAGTTGATGGCCCCGAAGCTCATGGCCGCGAACATGATGGGCGTCTCCAGCTCGATCTGCGGGGTGAGCTTCGTCTTGAGCGTGGGCTTGCCCTTCTTGTCGGTGCGGATTTCGACCTTGTTGGGCTTGGCCCCCAGGAAGGTCTTGAGCTCCATGGGCTCGCGCAGGGGGTCGATGGACGGGTTGGTGACCTGCGAGGCGTCGAGCAGCAGGCGGTCCCAGTAGACGGGGATGTTCACCGGGCTGCCCATGCCCGCCAGGAGCACGCCGCCGGTGTCGGCCTGCTTGTAGATATTATTGAGGAAGATGGGCCGCCAGTTGGCATTGGGGCGGAACTCGGCCGGGTTGGTGCGGATGGTCAGCGCGGCCGTGGGGCACAGCGCCTCGCACCGATGGCAGCCGATGCACTTGGAGTTGTCGTGCATGACCTTGCCGCGCACGTCGTCCCAGTAGTGCGCCTCGTAGGAACACTGGCGGACGCACACCTTGCAGTTGATACACAAGTCCTTGTCGCGGTCGATGCGGAACTCGTGGAAGCATTTGCTGATGGGTTGAAAGAGCACCTTGGGCACCTCGCAGGGGGCTGGTTTCGAAAATCAAGCCGTGGAACGGCCAGTACGCCGATCCTATGAAAAGGGACAGCCAACAAACCACAACCCCACGGGCGTTGTCAACAAAGGAATACTGACGGATTTGTTGGTGTATTCACACATAGATGCGCAAGTGCATCCCGTATTTGCCAAGATTGAAAATCCGCACGCGGGTAGCCGCCCGCATGGACGAAAAAGGAGGGTTTTCGCACAAGGAATCCGGCCCGAACGACAAAAACAGCATTTACCTGCAAGGCCGAAACAACGGCTGTACCACCCCCTCAAGGTGAAGGATATTCACTATCTTGCCGGGGGGATCGGCGAGAAACCCCCTTCTGCTCCCACCCCTTCGGCCGTGTCAGGGTCTTTCAACGGATTCGGCAAACACCCCCTGCATGCGCGCCCCGCACGTGCCTGCTCTCAAAAAAGAAGGGGGGCCACATCCGGAAGGAACGGTGCGACGGACAGGCCTCCGGCATACGGTCTTGCTCGGCTCGAAGACTCGCCTGGAATGCACGCAACGCTTCCCGCAACGCCGCAGATCGACGCTTTTCCGCCTCTTTCGGGGCCGCTCAAAAGAGGTGGGATGCCAGGCGCGAGGATGCGGCTCGGGCCGAAGCGTACTCTTCAGTACGTGAGGATCGGGCCGCGACGAGCAACGCCGCAGACCGCCCCTTTTCAGCGGCCCCGCCTATTCGGAGGGGGCCCAGCGTATGAGCCCCAGCGGATGCGGGTCCAGCAGCAGGTCGTGGCTCGGCATGACGCGCACGGTGAAGCCGAAGGGTCCGGGGGCCATGGGGATCATCTCGCCCCGGTAGAGCATGCAGCCGTCTCCCAGGGGCTCGTCGGGCACCATGGGTGAGGTGGTGCGCTCGGCGAAGCCGCCGTCCGGGCCGAGCACGCCGTGGTAGAGCTCCACGCGCACGTCCTCGGGGCGCAGCTGGCCCAGGCAGACCTTCACGGACACGGGGATGGGCTCCTCCACGAAGACCTGCTCCACGGTCTCGGCGCGCACCTCGCTCATGCTCAGGCGGTCCCAGAGGGTCATGACCCGCAGCCGCCACTCGGCGAGGCTCTTGGCCGGGGCGAAGCCGTCGCTCTCCAGGCGCTTGTGGCAGGCGAAGGCGGGGTTGTAGGCCCGGGTCACGTAGTCCTGGACCATGCGGTGGGAGTTGAATTCAGGGCCAAGCCGCCGGAGGGCGTTCTTCATCTTGGCGATCCAGGTGCGCGGCAGGTCGCCGTGGCCCCGGTCGTAGAATTCGGGAATGATGTCCGTCTCCAGCACGTTGAAGAGGGTCTGGCACTCCACGAAGTCCTGGTAGTCGGTGTCTTCGTACTCTTCGCCACGGCCCACGGCGAAGCCCACGGCGTTGTCCGGGGTGTAGGCCTCGGCCCACCAGCCGTCGATGGTGGAAAAGTGCAGCACGCCGTTGGCCATGGCCTTCATGCCGGAGGTGCCGCAGGCCTCCAGGGGGCGGCGGGGATTGTTCAGCCAGATGTCGCACCCCTGGACCATGGCCAGGGCCATGCGCATGTCGTAATCCTCCAGGAAGACGATGGAATGGCGCACGTCCTCGCGGCGGCAGAAGGTGACGAGCTCCTGGATGATCTTCTTGCCCTCGTTGTCCGCCGGGTGGGCCTTGCCCGCAACGATGAACTGCACGGGGCGTTCGCGGTCGCCGATGAGGCGCAGCAGCCGCTCCTTGTCCATGAGCAGCATGTTGGCTCGCTTGTAGGTGGCGAAGCGCCGCGCCAGGCCGATGGTCAGGGCCCGGGGGTCGAGCACCTCGGAGGCGACTTCCAGGTCCTTTGCCCTCGCGCCCTTTTCCAGGAACTGGCGGCGCAGGCTGATGCGCACGTATTCCACCAGCCGCTCGCGCAGGCGCTCGTGGGTGCGCCAGAGCTCGGCGTCGGGGATGGTTCCGGCATAGTCCCAGACGCGTCGGCAGTCCGGGTCCTCGCGCCAGTTGGCCCCGAGGTAGCGGTCGAAGAGCTGGGCCAGGTCCGGGGCCACCCAGGTGGGCATGTGCACGCCGTTGGTGAGGGAGCGGATGGGCACGTCCTCCACGGGATACTGCGGCCAGACGCGCTTCCACATGCGCCGGGACACGCGCCCGTGCAGGGTGGAGACGCCATTGCAGAAGCGCGAGAGGCGAAGCGCCAGCACGGTCATGCAGAAGCCCTCGTGGTCGTCCCGGGGGTCTTCCCTGCCGAGGGCAAGGAAGACGGGCCAGGAGAGACCCAACTCGCGGGCATAGTCCTCGAAGTAGGGTTGCAGCAACTCGGGGGGGAAGCGGTCGTTCCCGGCCGGGACGGGCGTGTGGGTGGTGAACACCGAGGAGGAGGCCACCACCTCCTGGGCGGCCTCGTAGGAGAGGCCGTGGTCCTTCATGAGCACGCGGATGCGCTCCAGCCCGGCAAAGGCGGAGTGGCCCTCGTTCATGTGGATGACCCGGGGGGAGAGCCCCAGGGCCGCCAGCGCGCGGATGCCGCCCACGCCGAGCAGGAACTCCTGGCGCAGGCGCATCTCCAGGTCGCCGCCGTAGAGGCGGTCCGTGATGGAGCGGAGATGCTCGGGGTTTTCGGGCAGGTTGCAATCGAGCAGGTAGAGGGGGATGCGCCCCACCTTGACCTCCCAGACGCGCACGGCCAGGGGCTCGCCGCGCAAGGAGAGGGAGAAGCGGACCTCCCCACCGCCTGGCCCACCGCCTGGCCCGCCGCCAGCCTCGCCAACTGGCCCTCGCGCCGGGCGCATGGGCAGCTGGTTGAAGTCGAAGTCGGGGTAGCTCTCCTGCTGCCATCCGTCGGGCGTGAGGTATTGGCGGAAGTAGCCTTCCTTGTACGCCAGGCCCACGGCGGCCACGGGCAGGTTGAGGTCCGAGGCGGACTTGAGGTGGTCGCCCGCGAGGATGCCCAGGCCGCCGGAATAGATGGGCAGGCCGGGGGTCAGCCCGTACTCGAAGGAGAGGTAGGCCACGGCGGGGCCGTGGCCGTTGCCGGGAAAGTCCACCAGGCTGCCCTTGCGGGCGACGTAGGCCTCCAGGGAGGAGCGCAGTTCCTCCATGCGCTGGAGGAAGAACTCGTCCCGGGCCAGCTCCTCCAGCACGGGCTGGGGCAGCAGGTTCAGGAAGCGGACGGGGTTGTCCTCGCATTCCTGCCACAGGGGCTGGTCGATGCCGCGGAACAGGTCCGCGATGTCGTGGTTCCAGGCGTACCAGATATTATAGGCCAGGTCCCAGAGCGGCATGAGCTTTTCCGGGAGCTTGGGCACAACGCTGTATCGACGAAGGGGTTGCATGGCGGCTCCGATGAGTCAGTGCGTCCTGTATCGTCCGGGCCTATTCCCGGAAGCGGCACGTTAACGGCAACCCTGCCGAACCGCAAGCGGCTATTGGGTTGCGCTCCGTGCTCCGCCGCGCCTGCCCGACATCATGGAATAATATCCCGAGGGGATGACCACCAGGGTGAACAGGGTCGAGGCGAGCAGTCCGAAGATGAGCGCCCAGGCCAGGCCGGAGAAGATCGGGTCCAGGGTGATGGGCCAGACGCCCAGCGCCGTGGTGGCGGCCGTGAGCAGGATGGGCCGCAGGCGAACGGCCCCGCTGCGCAGGATGGCCTCCTCCATGGCCGTGCCCCGGGCCATCTCGCCCTCGATGAACTCGATGAGCACCAGCGAGTTGCGGATGACGATGCCGCCCAGGGCGATCATGCCGATCATGGACGTGGCGGTGAAGAAGACCGGGTCCGCGTAGGCCCCGACCTTCCCTGCGGCGAAGACGTTGAGCAGCCAGAACCCGGGCAGGATGCCGAGGAGCGTCAGGGGAATGGCCGCCATGATCAGCAGCGGCATGCCGAAGGAGCCCGTCTGCCCCACCAGGAGCACGAAGATGCCGATGAGCGCCACGGCGTAGGCCAGGCCCATGTCGCGGAACACGTCCACGGTGATCTTCCACTCGCCCTCCCCGTTCCAGACGGCCTCGGTGCCCGGGGGCGGCGGCGAGGCTTCCAGGCGGCTCTGGGCGTCCAGGACGATCTCCGCCGGGGGGCGGCCCACGGCCTCGGCGTAGACGTAAGCCACGCGCTTGAGGTTCTTGTGGTAGATGGGCTGGTCCACGGGGATGGAGCGGAAGCGGCCCAGCTCCGCCAGGGGCAGCGAGCCTGTGGCCGTGCGCACGCGCACCTGGCCGAGGTCTTCCAGGTCGGAGCGGCGCTCGCGCGGCAGGATCAGCCGGATGGGCAGGGGCTGGCGCTCGTCGGGCAGGTGCAGGTTGGCCGGGCTTGCTCCTCCCAGGGCCAGGGCCAGGGTCTCGGCGGCCTCCTGGGCAGTAACCCGGTGCAGCGCGCCCTTCTCGCGGTCGAAGGTGTAGTCCACCATCTCGCGCGGGGTCTCGGCGCTGGTGGAGAGGTCGGCCACGCCGGGCTCGGCGGCCATGATCGAGCGGACGTGCTCCGAGGCCGCCAGCAGGGCCGCGTAGGGCCTGTCCTCCTGGCCGTACATCTCGGCCACCAGGGTGGCCATGACCGGGGGCCCGGGGGGCGACTCCACCAGTTGCAGGTCCGCTCCCCAGCGCCGGGCGATGGCCTCCAGCCCGTCGCGCATGTCCAGGGCGATGACGTGGCTCTGCTCGTCGCGGTCTTCCTTGGGCAGCAGGTTCACGCGCACGTCCGCCAGGTTGGGCGCCGTGCGCCAGTAGGAGTGCCGCACCATGCCGTTGAAGTCCATGGGCGAGGCCTCGCCCGTGAAGGTGACGAAGCTGGTGACCTCGCTTCGGGCGCGCAGGAAGTCTTCCACCTCGCGCACGGCGCGGTCCGTGCGCTCCAGGGAGGAGCCCTCGGGCAGGTCGAGGACGATCCAGAGCTCGTTCTTGTTGTCGAAGGGGAGCATCTTGAGCGGCACGAGCCGCAGGGCCGCCAGCCCGCAGGAGGCCAGCAGCAGGACCACGAGCAGCACGTACAGCCCGCGCCGCCGTCCGGACGAGGCCAAAAACGGGGCCATGAGCCTGCGGTACGCCCGGCCGAAGGCCCCCTGCCCGGCCAGGGCCTCCTTGTCCATGTTTTTGTTGCGGAAGAGCAGGTAGGCCATCCAGGGCACGATGGTCAGCGCGCAGACCGTGGAAAAAGTCACGGTGAGGGGGACATTGGCGGCCATTGGGGCCATGTACGGGCCCATCATGCCCGTGATGAAGAAGAGCGGCACGAAGGAGACGATGATGGCCAGGGTGGATTGGATCACCGGGGGGAGCACCTCGGCCACGCCCGTGAGGGTCGCCTTGTGCTTGTCGGGCTCGCGGCCCATGTGCCGCTGGATGTTCTCCACGTTGGTGATGGGATCGTCCACCACCAGGCCCAGGGAGAGGATCAGCGCGAAGAGGGTCACGCGGTTGATGGTGTAGCCCAGCAGATGGTTCACCAGCAGGGAGAGGGAAAAGCTCACGGGCACGGCCAGGGCCACCACCAGGGCCGAGCGCCAGCCCAGGGTGAAGGTCAGCAGCACCACCACCGTGACGATGGCCAGCGCCAGGGAGACGAGCAGCTCGTCCACCTTGCCCTGGGCCGTCCGGCCGTAGTCGCGGGTGATTTCCATGTCTACGCCGTCCGGCAGCACCGTGGCGCGAAGCTCCTCCAGGCGGGCCCGGGCATCGCGCGCCACGTCCACGGCATTGGTTCCCGGCTTCTTGGCCACGGCCAGGGTCACGGCCTCGCGCCCGGGGCCGGAGCCGTCATCCAATGGCAGGCCCAGGGCCTCGGCGTAGGCGTCGGAAAACCCGATGCGCGAATAGGTCCCCGGTTCCTCGGGCCCGTCCGTCACCTCGGCCACGTCGCGCAGGTACACGGGCCGCGCGCCGGAGCCGTCCGGGTCGGAAACGCCCACCACCAGGTCCTCCACCTCCTCGGCCCGGGTGAGGAACGACTGGCTGAGCACGGAGGTGTTCATGTCGTGCTGGTCGAAGGTCCCGGCTGTGACGGACTGGTCCGCCGCCACCAGGGCGGTGCGCACGTCCCCGGGGGTCAGGGAGTAGGCGGCCAGGCGGTCGGGCAAAAGCTCCACGCGGACCTCGCGCGAGCGCCCGCCCGTGATGGTCACGCGGGAGACGTTCTCCACCTCCGCCAGACGGTGGAACAGCTCCTCGCCCATGCGCCGCAGCTCGTAGCCGGAGTAGCGGTCCGAGTGCAGGGCGGCGGTGAAGATCGGCACGTCGTCGATCTCTACGGGCTTGACCAGCCAGCCCTCCACCACCGTGGGCTTGAGGTCGAGGTTCTTGTTGATGGTGTTGTAGAGCTTGACCAACGCGTTCTCGCGCTCCTCGCCCACGAAGAAGCGAACGGTGACCATGGAGCTGTCGCGCCGGGAGGTGGAGTAGACGTCCTCCACGCCGTCCACCTGCCAGAGGATGCGCTCCAGCGGGGTGGTCACGAGCTTTTCCACCTCCTCGGCGGAGGCCCCCGGCACGCTGACCTCCACGTCGGCCATGACCACCTCGATCTGCGGCTCCTCCTCGCGCGGGGTCACCATGATGGCCGCCACGCCCGCCAGCAGCGAGGCCATGAGGAAGAGCATGGTCAGCCTGGAACCGAGAAAGACCTCCACCAGCCCGGCCACGGCCCGGCCCACGGCGGATACGCGGGGACCGTCGCTCACTGCGCGCCTCCCGCTTCGGCTTCCGGCGCGGCTTCCGGCGTCGCTTCAAGGAGCACGGCCTCGCCCGGGACAA